>CAMPJH010000013.1 GCA_946886845.1 uncultured Sphingomonas sp.
CAGTGTACATTAACGGGCGTCGACCAGCACCAGCTCTGAGTCTTCGTCGGCGTCGATCCTGATTGCCTTTTCGCCGGTGACGGCAATTCCATCGCGAGAGTTCGCCGGCTTGCCGTTTACCCGGATGTTGCCGCTCGGCACCAGATAGACGTGCCGGTTGGGATCGGCGTCGTAGGTCACGCCGCCGCCGGCCGCGATGGACGCTCCGAGCACCTTGGCGTCGGCGTTGATCGTGAGCACCCCGTCGTCGGCATCGCCGCTGGCGAGGAGTTGGAAATTGCCCTCGCGGCTATCCTTTGGAAACGGCATCGCTCCCCAGCTCGGCGGTGCCCCGGGCTTGTCGGTGAGGACCCAGATTTGGAACAAGGTCGTCGCTTCGTCTTCGAGATTATACTCGGCATGGGTGACGCCGGTGCCGGCGCTCATCACCTGGACGTCGCCGGCCGCGGTGCGGCCCTTGTTGCCGAGCGAGTCCTGATGGGTGATCGCGCCGGTGCGGACGTAGGTGATGATTTCCATGTCGCGGTGCGGGTGCGGCGGAAAGCCGCTCTTGGCGGCGATCCGGTCGTCGTTCCAGACGCGGATCGCGCCCCAGCCCATGCGGTTCGGGTCATGGTATTCGGCGAAGGAGAAATGGTGGCGGGCGTCGAGCCAACCGTGATCGGCGTGGCCGAGGCTGCCGAAGGGACGAATATCGATCATTGCACCGAAATGGCGAGCGGCCGCTCGCCTTCAAGTGTCAGGGGTGTAACCTATCAGCCGGCCTGGCGTTGAAGCTGCTCCGCCAGCTCGGCCACTTCCAGCCAGCGCAGCTCGGCCGCCTCTTTTTCGGCTCGAAGCTTAGCGGCGCGTTCGGTGAGCTCGATAAAGCGCCGCGGATCGCGACCGTAGAGGCCGGAATCGTGCAATTCATGCTCGGTACGGTCGATCTCCGACTGCAAGCGGTCGATCTCAGCCGGTAGCCGCTCGAGGTCGCGCTGATCGTTGTAGGAGAGTTTGATCCTCCCCGGGACGGGAAGGGGGACCGCCGAAGGCGGTGGAGGGGGTTTGGAGCCCGTCACCACGCCCCCTCCACCACCCGCTTTGCGGGCGGTACCTCCCCGTGCCGGGGAGGATCGCCGCTTCTCCCAATCGTCGTAGCCGCCGGCGACGATGTCGACCTTGCCTGAGCCGTCGAGGCCCAAGGTGATCGTCACTGTCCGGTCGAGGAAATCGCGATCGTGGCTGACGATCAGCACCGTGCCGTCATAATCGGCGATCACTTCCTGCAGCAGGTCGAGGGTTTCGAGATCCAGGTCGTTGGTCGGCTCGTCGAGCACCAGCAGATTCGCTTCGCGGGCAAATTCGCGCGCCAGCAAAAGCCGCGACCGCTCGCCGCCCGACAGCGAGCCGACCGGAGCGTCGGCGATCTCCGGCGCAAACAGGAACTCCTTCAGATAGCCCTTGATGTGCTTCTTGCGGCCGCGCACCGCGATCCAGTCGCCGCCATGGGCAAGCACGTCGCGCACGGTCTTGCCCGGCTCCATCAGCTTGCGCTGCTGGTCGATGACGATCCCGGAAAGCGTCTTGGCCCGGGTGACCGAGCCGCTGTCGGGCGCGATCTCGCCGGTCAGGAGCTTGAGGAGCGTCGTCTTCCCCGCCCCGTTCGGACCGACGATGCCGATCCGGTCGCCGCGCTGGATCCGAAGCGAGAAATCGCGGACGATCGCGCGGTCGCCATAGCTCTTGGCGACGCGATCGGCTTCGATCACCGACTTCGAGCGTGCCTGGTCCTTGGCCAGGCCGAGCTTCGCCGCCCCCGATGCGCCGAGCATTGCCGCCCGCTCGGCGCGCATCCCTTCGAGCTTGGCCAGCCGGCCCTGGTTGCGGCGGCGGCGCGCGGTCACGCCGCGCTCGAGCCAGCGAAGCTCGATCGCCAGCTTGGCGTCGAGCTTCTCCGCCGCCCGCGCTTCCTCCTCGTAGACCCGCTCGGTCCAGGCGTCGAAGCCGCCGAAGCCGATCTCGGCGCGGCGCAGCTCGGCCCGGTCGAGCCACAGGCAGCTCTTCGTCAGGCGCTTCAGGAAGGTGCGGTCGTGGCTGATGACGATGAAAGCGCCCTTGAAGCGCTTCAACCAGTCCTCGAGCCATTCGATCGCGCCGAGGTCGAGATGGTTGGTTGGCTCGTCGAGCAGCAGCACGTCGGGCGACTGGGCGAGTGCGCGGACGATTGCCGCCCGCCGCCGTTCGCCGCCGCTGGCGGTCGCGGCGGGCCGGTCGAGGTCGATGCCGATCTGGTCGGCCATCGCCGCGGCTTCGTGCGCCTGCGGGGCGCCGGTTCCGGCTAGAACCCAGTCCAGCAGGCTGCCCTCGGGCGGCATTTGCGGGTCCTGCTCGAGGAGCACGACATGCGTTCCCGGAACGATCGTCCGTTTGCCCTCATCGGGATCGATCTCGCCGGTCAGGCATCTGAGCAACGTGGTCTTGCCGACGCCGTTGCGGCCGATCAGCGCCAGCCGGTCGCGCTCGCCGATGTAGAGGTCGAGGCCGCGGAACAGCCAGCCTTCGCCCTGGATGAGACCCAGATTTTCGTATGAAAGCACCGGCGCGGCCATGCGACGCCCCTAACGAACCAGCTTGCGCGGCTAAAGCCCCTGCTGCATCTCACCGGCATGGGGAGCGCCTGAACGCTGCCAATCGGCAGCATTCATAGGCCATTCAATGCGTTCTGGTAGAAGGCCGGCCGAGAGATTCGCGATGAACCTGTTCCGTAGCCTTGTTTCGGCCGCCTTTGCCGCGAGCCTGATCGCCGGCCCCGCGCTGGCCGACCCGCCGCGCGATGCCGATCGGGCCTTCCGGGCGACGCAGCAGGGCCGGTCTATGCCGCTTCCCAAGATCGAGCGCCGGGTGATGCCGCTGATGCCGGGCGCCGATTATCTTGGCCCCGAGTTCAACGGCAAGACCTATCGGCTCAAGTTCATGAAGGACGGCCGGGTGATCTGGATCGACGTCGACGCCCAGACCGGCAAGATCAAGCGGCGCTCGAAGTAGGTCTGCGTCCCGTCGCGGCCTTTCGCCGCAAAATTGGCTCGCATTGACATTTCCTTCGCGACACCCAGCTTCATTCCGGACAAGCAACCGTTCAGCTTCGCGCGTGTTGATGGGCCGAAGCTTCCCAGGGGAATTGATGCAATGCGCGTTCTGATCGTCGAAGACGAACCCAATCTCGGCCGCCAGCTGCGCTCGACGCTCGAGGGCGCCGGTTACGCCGTCGATCTCGCCACCGACGGCGAAGACGGTCACTATCTCGGCTCCACCGAGAGCTACGATGCGGTGATCCTCGACCTCGGCCTGCCGGAAGTCGACGGGCTGACCGTGCTCGACCGCTGGCGCAAGGAAGGCCGCAAGATGCCGGTGCTGGTGCTGACCGCCCGCGACAGCTGGTCGGACAAGGTCGCGGGGCTCGACGCCGGCGCCGACGACTATCTCGCCAAGCCGTTCCAGACCGAGGAGCTGATCGCTCGCTTGCGGGCGCTGATCCGCCGCTCGGCGGGAATCGCCTCGTCGGAAATCACCGCCGGCGACATCCGCCTCGACACCCGCTCGGGCAAGGTCACCAAGGACGGCGAGCCGGTCAAGCTCACCGCTCAGGAGTACAAGCTGCTGTCCTATTTGATGCACCACAAGGGCAAGGTGGTCAGCCGGACCGAGCTCATCGAGCACATCTACGACCAGGACTTCGACCGCGATTCCAACACCATCGAAGTGTTCGTGACCCGTATCCGCAAGAAGCTCGGGGCCGACGTGATCACCACCATTCGCGGGCTCGGCTACAGCCTCGAGGACCCGACCGCTTGAACGACGCGGCCGCATCGGCCGAGACGCAGCGCGCAACCGGTCCGCGGAAGCGCCCACATATCGGCTCGCTGACCCGGCGGATGATCGGTGTCGCGGCGCTGTGGATCAGCGTGCTGCTGCTGACCGGCGGCTTCGCGCTCGACCGGGTGCTGACCAGCTCGATCGTCCGCAATTTCGACGACCAGCTGACCTATGTCCTCAACACCGCGCTCATCGCCGCCTCAGAGATCGGCCCCGACGGCGAGGTTCGATTCAACCGCCCGCCGGCCGACCAGCGCTTCATCCAGCCCTATTCGGGAGTCTATTTCCAGGTGTCCGGGGTGGGCGCTGACACCTTCCCGTCGCGATCCTTGTGGGACCGGCGGCTGCAAGTCTCGAGCCGCCATGCCGACGTCGAGCCGCATATCTACAACAGCAATGAATTTCCCGGCGAGCCTTTGCGGATCGCCGAGCGCGACGTCATCCTTCCCGGATCCGAAGTTCGCTGGCGCTTCCAGGTCGCGCAGTCGCGCCAGGCGATCGACAGCCAGATCCGCGAGCTTCGCTCGACCTTGTTCTGGAGCTTCGCCGCGCTCGGTGCCGGGCTGCTGGTGCTGGCCGCGCTGCAAACCATCTACGGCCTGTGGCCGCTGCGGCGCGTCCAGCGCGAGGTTGCGGCGATCCGGTCGGGGAAAGAGCAGCGCATTTCGGACAGCTTCCCGACCGAGATCGAGCCATTGACCGAGGAGATCAACCAGCTCCTCGCGCACAGCGAGGAACAAGCCGAGGAAGCGCGCCGTCACGCCGGCAATCTCGCCCACGCGCTCAAGACGCCGCTGACCGTCATTACCAACGCCGCCACCGCGGACTCGCCGGATCTCGACGACATCGTGATCCGCGAAGCGGCGATAATGCGGCGCCAGGTCGACCACCATCTCGCCCGTGCCCGGGCGATCGGCCGGCGGACCTCCGGGCAGGCGCGAGCGCGGGTTTGGGACAGTGTCGAGGCGGTGCAGCGGGCGGTCGACCGCCTGTACGAGGATGTGACCGTCGACATTACCGGCGACCGCGAGGCGTTTGTTCGGGTCGAGCGCCAGGACCTCGACGAGATGATCGGCAACCTCATTGAAAACGCGGCCAAATATGGCAACGGCCGGGTGTTCGTCACGGTCGAGCGTCGCCCGGGCATGGTCGACATCATCGTCGAGGACGACGGGCCCGGAATCCCGGAAGCGGAGCGCGAGGCGATCTTTGCTCGCGGCGCCCGGCTCGACATCGACAAGCCCGGCACCGGCCTCGGCCTCGCCATCGTCCGCGACGTCGCCGACATCTACGGCGGCAGCATAACCCTCGAACGGAGCGAGGATCTCGGCGGCCTGCTGGCCCGGCTCAGCCTTCCGGCGGGCTAGGAAATGGCCCCAAGCGAAGCTAGGGCGCGCAGACAGTGACCGCCACCATCCATCCGCTGCACGCCAATGGCGAGCCGTCGCTCGATCCGCTGATGCAGCTCGTTGCCGAGCCGATGAACGGCGTCAACGCGGTCATCCTCGAGCGGATGCAGAGCAAGGTCGCGCTGATCCCCGAGCTCGCCGGCCACCTCATCGCCGGCGGCGGCAAGCGCATGCGGCCGATGCTGACGCTGGCTTGCGCCGAGCTGCTCAATTACCCAGGCACCCGCCACCACAAGCTGGCGGCGGCGGTCGAGTTCATCCACACCGCGACCCTGCTCCATGACGACGTCGTCGACGGCTCGGGGACTCGCCGCGGCAAGCGCACCGCCAACCTCATCTGGGGCAATGCCGCCAGCGTCCTGGTTGGCGATTTCCTGTTCAGCCGCGCCTTCGAGCTGATGGTCGAGGACGGCAGCCTGAAGGTGCTCAAGATCCTCAGCGCCGCCTCCAGCGTCATCGCCGAGGGCGAGGTCGAGCAGCTGACCGCCCAGCGCCGGATCGAAACCGACGAGGAGCAATATCTGTCGATCATCAGCGCCAAGACCGCCGCGCTGTTCGCCGCCGCCTGCCGGGTTTCGCCGGTAGTCGCCGAAGCCGGCGAGGAAGCGGAGCTGGCGCTCGACGCCTATGGCAAGCATCTCGGAATCGCCTTCCAGCTAACCGACGACGTCATCGATTATGCGTCCGACGCCGCAGTCATGGGCAAAGGCGTCGGCGACGACTTCCGCGACGGCAAGATGACCCTGCCGCTGATCCTCGCCTACGCGCGCGGCAGCGAGGCCGATCGCCGTTTCTGGCGCGCCGCGGTGGCCGGCGACCGGGTCAGCGACGCGGACCTGGCGCAGGCGACCGAGCTGATGCGATCGAGCGGCGCGCTGGCCGACACGATCGAGCGGGCGCGCTACTACGGCCGGCGAGCGATCGACGCCCTGGCACCGTTCCCGAGCGGCAAGGCCAAGACCGCCCTGACCGAAGCCGTCGAGTTCGCCATCGCCCGCGCCTATTGATGGGAACTTGATTCCGTCCCTGGGCTTTGCCACTCGCTAACCATGACAATTGCGCGGATATCCGAGCTCGACCGCCGGACGACCCAGTCCGGCCGCGCCAACAGCGGCATCTGGCTGCTCGAGTTCGAGCGAAGCGAAGGTCAGCGGGCCGACCCGCTGACCGGCTGGGCCGGCTCGGGCGACACCAACACGCAGGTCAAGCTCACCTTCCGAACGCGCGACGAGGCGATTGCCTACGCCGAGCGCCACAAGCTCGCCTACCATTTGGTTCCGGCCACACCGGTCAAGCTGAAGATCCAGACCTACGCCGATAATTTCCGCTAAGGTTGCGCCCGCCCGAAGCTGACGGCAATGTAGCGCCGCCGAGCTAGGGGGAAGGCTGTCCAGCCCAGTTGTTGTCGTCATCGGCACGCGTCCCGAAGCCATCAAGCTCGCCCCGGTCGCCGGAGCGCTTCGCAGCATCGGCATCACTCCGTCGCTGATCTTCACCGGCCAGCATCCCGGTCTCGAACCCGCTGACCACGGCCTTGGCGATTATCCGTCGGTCCGATTGGCCTGCCCGGGACAAGAGGATCCGCACGTCCACGTCGGCCTGGTCAGCGCCGCGGTGCAGGCAAGCTTGGCCACCGCGGCGCCCGCGCTGGTGGTCGTCCAGGGGGACACGTCGAGCGCGCTCGGAGCGGCGCTGGCGGCAAGGCTAGCCGGAATTCGGGTCGCGCATGTCGAGGCCGGGCTTCGAAGCCACGACCGCCGCCGGCCGTGGCCGGAAGAGGAGTTCCGGATTGCGATCGACGGGCTTTCCGAGCTGCTGTTCGCGCCGACCCAGCTCAGCGCCGCCAATCTATACCGCGAGCGAGTTCCCGGCCGGGTCCATGTCACCGGGAACAGCGGCATCGATGCGGTGCTTTGCGTACGCCAGGGGATGGCTGTGACGGTCGGCGACGGCGCGATGCCGCGTGTCCTTATCACCTGCCACCGCCGCGAGAATTGGGGCGACGGGATCAACGGGACCGCCGCCGCGCTTAAGCAGATCACGAACTCCGCTATCGCCCGGGCGGAGGTCATCCTTCACCCGAATCCTGCGGTTTCCCGCCAAGTCCGCGCGCAGCTTGCGGGCCAGCACGGAATCGCGTTTCGCGAACCTTGCGGCCATTCCGAGACTGTCGCGGCAATGCTCCGCGCCGACCTGGTGCTGAGTGACTCTGGCGGACTCCAGGAGGAAGCGACGACGCTTGGAGTCCCGCTGCTCGTGCTGCGCGACAAGACCGAGCGGCCCGAAGCGATCGCTTGCGGGAATATCGAGCTGGTCGGGACGGATTGCGACCGGATCGTCGCGGCAGTCCGTAGAAGGCTCAAGGGTACCGAGGCCATAGCTGCGGCGCTGCCGTTCGGCGACGGCCGAGCGAGCGAGCGGATCGCGGCGATCATCGGCGAGTGGCTGGAAGAGCGATCGGAGGGAACGCTGTCACCAAAATCTACGGCTGTCCCCCGGACAGCCGGATTTTGGTGACCCCTACGGGACTCGAACCCGTGTTTTCGCCGTGAGAGGGCGACGTCCTGGACCGCTAGACGAAGGGGCCGTGCTGCGAGCGAGGGCGCCATATGTGGATTGACGCCTAACTAGTCAATCGCTCGCGAATCGCCTTCATCTGATCGATCTCTCGCGCCTGGTTCCGGATGATTTCCTGGCACAGTCTGTCGATCTCCGGATCGGAGATTTGAGCCCTCTCGCACATCAGGATCGCGGCGGAGTGATGCGGGATCATCGAGCGCAGGAACTGATCGTCGCCGACCAGCGCCTGGGTTCGAATGCCGATGAATGCGAGGATGAACAGCAGCGCCGATCCGCCATAGACGATCAGGTTCAACCGCCGGTCGGGGTACATCGATCGCATCATCAGCGGCATCATCGCCGTCATCGGCGTCGCCATCATCACCGCCATGTAGAAGAAGTTGAGGTTGTGGATGAACTCGCCGAGGCTGGCGATCATCGTGAACATGATCAGGTACATCAGGATCAGCATCACGACGAAGCTGACGGCCAGCGTCGCATAATTCGTACGCGCCAAATGCCGGTCCATCAGCACCTCCTCAGTCGAGCCTGAGCCTGACGAACGCCATTGCGCCGACGGGGTTGCTGGCGCCGTAAGCCTCCTCCAGCGCTCGCGGCACGAAACTCATCGCGAACAGGCCGCCGGCGCCGAACGACAGATGCTCGGCGATCCGGAAGTCCCGCACCGCACCGATCGAAACCTTGCCGACGCTGTGGGCTTCGCCGTGTTCCCCGCCGCCGACGAGTTCGCGGTTCTCGGTGATCTCGCCGCGGCCGAACAGGGTCCAGCCGCGATGCTTGAGCGAGGCTTCGGCGGCGAAGGCATCGTCGTGCAGCCACTCGCCATGCTCCTCGATCGACTTGCGGCCCCAGGCGAGCGTTCCCGCCGCCTTCCAGCCCGGCGCGACCTCATCCGCCCACAAGGCGCTCGCCGACCAGCGCTTCTGGTCGACTCCCGGCTCGAGCTGCTCGGGTTCCTTGAAGTCGCCCCAGCTGCCCTGGAGCGAGAGCGTGCGCGTCGGGTTCCATGACAGCCGCACTGCGGTCGAATCGAGCGGCCCGGTTTCGATGTCCCAGCGATGCTGGTCGGGCTCGCGGGCGTTGAACCGGCTGGCCTCGAGCTTGAGCCTGCCGAAAACTGCGCCCGCTGTCAGCACGCCGAATGTGATGTGGGTCGAATCGAGCCAGTGGTGGGTGATCGGCGCTTCCGGCGAGTCCAGGATCGCCTCGCGGTGCATGAAGGCGGGCGGGCCGAACGCCGGTTCGCCGGGAAGGCCGCCATAGAGGAAGATGCTGCCCTTCGCGCCGATGGTCTGCGACACCGAGGCCGACAGCTCCATAAAGAAGTCGTGCGGGTGCTGGCGGTCGATCAGCGGGGTGATTCCGTCGGCGGTCTCGCCGCTGGCCAGCAGCAGCGGATAGCCGCGCTTGCCCATCAGCGGGTCGGGGCTGAGCATCGCCTTGAACTGCAGGGCGCCATTGCCGAGCGGGCGGCGGGCCATCCCTATCAGCATTCCGCTGGGGAAGATCATGTCGTCGCCGCGCGGGCCGGACTGATGATCGTAGACCAGGTTGACGACGCCATGAGCCATCAGAGTCCAGTCTCCGGCATTGGTCATCAAGCCCATATGCTCGGAGGTGTCCGGCTGCCACGCCGTGCCGGAAGATTCGCGGGTCATCGGATAGCGGCCGAGCGCCCCGGTCGTCGTGTGCCCGCCATGCTCGGCTTCGGGCATCGCGGCATGGTCCATTTGCGAATGGTCCGGCTCTGGGCTTGGTTGTTGCTCTGGCTGCGGTTCGGGTGCTTGCGGTGCGGGCTCACGCTGGTGCTCGGGCTCGGGTTGCGCAGGCATTTCCATGCCGGGCTCATGTTGATGCTGAGCCAAGGCGGCGCTCGGCAGCGACGCGAGCGCGAGCGCGCTCGCCGCAGCGGAAAGGCTGAGTTTCACAAGTATCTCCAAAATCGGGCGGCGGCGCGAAACCGCGCCGCCCCCCTAGTTCGGGCTCAACGGCTTAGTGGCCGGAGTGCTCCTGATGGTTGTGCATCCCCTTCATCTCGGAATGCATTTTTTCCATCATGTCCTTGCAGCAGCACTTTTCATCCATCTTGGCGTCGTGCTTCTGACCAGACTGCTGCGCGGCCTGCCGATGCTGGGCATTCTGAGCATGCGCATCGGCCGGAGCAGCAGGGGCGACGGCGACAAGCGCCGCTGCGATCATATCAATCATTTTCGTTCTCCTGAGTTCGAAGGATGTGTTCGAAGTCTCAGGAGCGCTTCGGAGGGGGAGTGGCGATCTCGAGCTCGATGCCCGGAAGCGCTGTGTCGAGCGCAGGCTTTGCGGCCAGCCGATGGCAGGACAGCATGCCGACCGGCGCAAAATCGACGGCCGGAAGTGCGGCGGAACAGGGCATCGCGCAGTCGGCGGCGGTGCCCCGGTCATCGCCGGTCGACGGCTGCTCCTGACAATGACCCATCGGCATTGCCGCCATCGCGGCGTCATGACCGGCCGAACCGGCCGGAGCTGCCGTCATGCCGAACGGCATCAGCAGCAGGGCGAGCAGCGAAAGCAGGCGCACGACAGCCGTCATCGCGCCTCGGTTAAGCGCTTGCGAAGGCAGTGACAACGGCACTTCAGTGACAGGCTTTCAGCTCGCGCCGCAGGAGCCAGTAATTGACCGGCCAGGCGGCGACGAAGCCGGCGGGGATGGCGAAGGCGATTCCTTGCCAGAACGTCCAGGCGAAGACCGAGGGCGCGGTCATTCCGCCCATTTGATAATCGACGAAGTTCATCACCACTTCCATCACGCCGATCGAAACGACTTCGCCGATCCAGATGATTCGCAGCGCCTGAAGCAATCCGACATGCTGACGGCGCATTACGGGGATCAGGCCGAGCGTCATTCCGGCGCCATAGGCGAGGACCGTTGCAAGGATGATGGTCGGCCAGACTCCGAGGCCCAGGCCGACGCCGATCAGAAGGCCGGTTACCTCGCCGATCACGCAGCCGGTGAGGCAGTGCAACGTCGCTTGCGCGGCGGTGCGCCAAGGCCCGCCGCCGTGGCCGTGATGGGCATTGGTGTGCTCGGTCATATCGGCGTCCTTCGCTTGGAAGTGGGCCTCGCGGCGGAGGCCCACCCCTTTCGGCAACCTGCGCTTAGCAGCTGCAGGGCTTGCAGGTGCACGGATTGCACCGACAGCCAGTCTCGCACGCGCAGCTCTTGCAGCGGCAGTCATTCGTCAGATCGTCTTTCATGTCGATTCTCCTGGTTGCTCCAAGCGAGCGAATCGCCATATAGCCTCCGTACCATGGTACAGAGTCAAGCCCGTCCCCAGATGCTGACAATCGCGCGGCTGGCCGCCGCCGCGAGCGTCGGCGTCGAGACGGTACGATACTATCAACGCCGCGGCCTGATGGCTGCGCCGCCCAAGACTGGGTCAACACGCCGATATGGCACTGAAGACGTGCAGCGGCTGCAATTCATTCGGCACGCCCAGGCAGCCGGCTTCACGCTCGAGGAGATCAAGGAGTTGCTGGCCCTGGACGCGAGCGAGGACCGGGCCAGAGCGCATAGCCTGGCGAAAGCGCGCGTCCGGGCGCTGGACGAGCAAATCAGGAAACTGAAGCTGGCGCGTGATGCGCTCAAGAAACTCGCGGCGGAGTGCGCCGGCGCCGGCGCCGGGCCATGTCCGATCCTGACCGCCTTTGACGTCTGAGCCTCAATCCTCGCGGTCGCGCTCGCTCAGATAGCGCATCAGCTCGGCGAGTGTGAACTCCATCTGGTCCTGCATCTGCCCGACCAGCTCGTTCTCGCGCATCCCGACATGGTCGAGCGGCTTCGAGTAGCTGTCGGAGAAAGCGGTCAGGTCTTCGCGGTCGAACACGCCCTTGGCGACCAGCTTGGCGAGGATCACCAGCAGGCCGTTGGTATTGGCGATGGTTCCGGCGACCAGCGCCTCGTCGACCATCGACAGCCGTGGATCGGTTTCGGCTTCGGTCTCGTCCACGTCGCTCATGCTGGCCAATGTGACGCGATCGGCGGCAAGGGCAAGGTCATTGGCCGCAATAATCTTTGAGACCGGCCCAGGCCCGCGCCTTTTCGGCGAACGGGCGCGTGTTGGCGGGACTCGACGACGGCAGGTCGATAAGGACCAAATGGTTCAGCGCGCCGAGCAGCCGACGGCCCATGACCGCGGCCGCGGACCCGTTGAATGCAACCGCTTCCAAATCCGCAAAGCCCGCGAGAAAATCGGCCAGCGGGTTGTGGCCGGCGCTTCGGATCGCCTGGTCGAGGCTCCCGCGCCGGCTTGCATGGGCAATCACGTCCCAAAGCCCGATCCGGTTCTGCATCAGCTGCTCGAGTCGGTGCGGATAAGCGAGTGACTGCAGGTTCTCGCCGATGACGCCGCCGACCAGCCGCCAGAAGGCATTTTGCGGATGCGCGTAATAGCGCTGGGCAGCGAGCGACGCGTCGCCCGGCAGGCTGCCGAGGATGAACAGGCGGACGTCGGGCCGAGCCACCGGCGGCAATCCATGTTTTACGACCAGGTCCAATCGATTTGCCTTTGTCCGGCGCCCAGCTAGTGCTTGCGCCCGTGCAGCCAAGCGACCTTCGAATCGCCCTCGTGTCGGGCAATTACAATTATGTCCGCGACGGGGCGAACCAGGCCCTTAACCGGCTGGTCGGCTATTTGCTTCGGCAAGGCGCCAAGGTCCGGGTCTATTCGCCGACGGTAGAGGAGCCGGCGTTCGAGCCGACCGGCGACCTCGTCTCGCTACCTTCGATGTCGATCCAGCAGCGGCCGGACTATCGAATCCCGATCGGCCTGCCGGCGAGGGTCCGCCGCGACCTCGAACAATTCACCCCGAACATCGTCCATATCGCCAGTCCCGACATCGCCGCACACCGGGCGGTGAGCTGGGCGCGGCGGCGCAATATTCCCGCAGTCGCATCGGTCCACACACGGTTCGAAACCTATCTCGCTTATTATCATCTGGAGCTGCTCGAGCCGATCGTCCGAGTCGCCCTGCGCCGGCTGTACCGGCGGTGCGACGCCTTGCTGGTCCCGGCCGAATCGACCGCCGCCGTGCTTCGCGCGCAGAGGATGAACCGCTTCATCTATATCTGGACACGAGGCGTCGACCGCCAGCAGTTCAACCCCGATCGCCGCGACATGGCCTGGCGCCGGAGCATCGGCATTGCCGATGACGAGCTGGTCGTGATGTTCCTCGGCCGGCTGGTGCTTGAAAAAGGCCTCGACGTGTTTGCCGCCGCGGTCGATGCGCTGCACGAGCGTGGGATCCCGCACCACGCGCTGGTCATCGGCGAGGGCCCGGCGCGTGAATGGTTCGAGAAAGCGATGCCGACCGGAATCTTCCTCGGCCAGCAGATCGGCAACGATCTCGCCCGGGCGGTCGCCAGCTCAGACGTGTTCCTCAACCCCTCGATCACCGAGGCATTCGGCAACGTAACGCTGGAGTCGATGGCCTGTGCATTGCCGGTGGTCGCGGCCGTCGCGACCGGCGCCACCACTTTGGTTCGCGAGGGGCAGACGGGCACGCTGGTCGAGCCCGGCGACATCGACGGCTTTGCCGACGCGCTCGAAGCTTATGCCCGCGATCCGGACCTGCGGCGGCGGCACGGCGAGGCGGGCCTCGCTTATGCCGCCACCCAGGATTGGGACGAAATCAACTCGGTCGTCGCCGATGTCTACATCCGCGCCATCGAGCGGCGCGAGCGCATGGCTCGGATGATGGGCCGCTAGGCTATTTTACCCGCTCGATCCGCTGCGCCGCCTCATCGAGGATCGACGCGATCTCGTGCATCAGCTCCTCGTTGATGCCTTCGCGGCTGATCCGGTGGCTGAGCGCGTTCATCAGGTTGCCGACGGCGCGGCCGATCGCCGGCGCGCTTCCGCTTCGGCGGCTCGAGCCGTGGCCCTCGAGCTTTTCGATCAGCTCGTCGACCTCCTCTGAATTTTCGTCGAGATGGGCGCGGCCTTCGTCGGTCGCCTCGAATACCTTCTTGCTGTCTTTCGACTTCTGTTCGCGGATCAGGCCCATGTCCTCGAGCATGGTCAGAGTCGGATAGACGACGCCCGGGCTCGGCGCATATTCGCCGCCGGTCATGTCCTCGATCGCCTTGATCAACTGGTAGCCGTGCCTCGGCTCGTCGGCGATCAGCTTCAGCAACACCAGCCGAAGCTCGCCGCCCTCGAACATGCGCTTGCGGTCGCGTCGGCGATGCCCGCCCCAGCCGCCCGGCCCGTCGCCGAAGTCGATGTGGAACCCGCCCGGCCCGAAACTGAAGCCGCGTCCGCGCCC
The DNA here is from genome assembly GCA_946886845.1 of uncultured Sphingomonas sp. The sequence continues at coordinate 14,148 of CAMPJH010000013.1, forward strand.
TGCCCAGCGGCTCTCGCCGCAACCAGGATGTCGCATCTTATTCTCCTTCCGATAGGTCTAAGATATATCGTAGATGCATCGTTGACAAGGAAGGCTGTGCAACTTTTCGAGGGCCGGCTTATTGCGGCGCCATGGTCGACCTGTTCGCCGACGAACCGCCTCCCGCCGCTCCGCCCGGCGAGCCTGCGGCCGATGCGCCGCTCGCAGATCGGCTGCGACCGCAAAGCCTCGACGAGGTGGTCGGCCAGGAGCATCTGACCGGGCCCGACGGCGCGATCGGCCGGATGGTTGCAGCCGGGAAACTGTCGTCGCTGATCCTGTGGGGACCGCCCGGCACCGGCAAGACCAGCATCGCCCGGCTGCTCGCCGACGCGGTCGGGCTTCGGTTCGTCGCTCTGTCGGCGGTGTTCTCGGGGGTCGCCGATTTGAAGAAGGTGTTCGCTGAGGCGCGAATGGCGACCAAGGCCGGCCAGCGCACCTTGCTATTCGTTGACGAAATCCACCGCTTCAATCGCGCCCAGCAGGACGGCTTCCTGCCCTATGTCGAGGACGGAACGGTCACCCTGGTCGGAGCCACAACCGAAAATCCCAGCTTCGAATTGAACGCGGCCCTGCTGTCGCGCTGCCAGGTTCTGATCCTCCACCGGCTCGACCATGACGCCTTGTGTAAGCTGCTCGACCGCGCCGAAGCGCTGGAAGGGCGGCCGTTGCCGCTGACTCCTGAAGCGCGCGAAGCTTTGGTCGCGAGCGCCGACGGCGACGGGCGCTTCGTCCTCAATCAGGCCGAAACGCTGTTCGACGTGCAGATCGACGAGCCTCTCGACCCGGGCGGGCTGGCGTCGTTTCTTCAGCGCCGCGTCGCGGTCTACGACAAGGACCGCGAGGGGCATTACAATCTCATCTCGGCGCTTCACAAAAGCCTTCGCGGGTCGGACCCGCAGGCGGCGCTCTACTATCTCGCCCGGATGCTCGTCGCCGGCGAGGAGCCGCTGTACGTGATCCGCCGGCTGACCCGCTTCGCTTCCGAGGACATCGGCCTCGCCGATCCGCAGGCGCTGGTGCAGTGCCTTGCCGCCAAGGATGCGTACGACTTCCTCGGCTCCCCCGAAGGCGAGTTGGCGATTGTCCAGGCATGTCTCTATTGCGCGGTCGCGCCCAAATCGAACGCCGCTTACGCCGCCCAGAAATCCGCCTGGCGAGCGGCCAGGGACACCGGCTCGCTGATGCCGCCGGCGCATATCCTCAATGCTCCGACCAAGCTGATGAAGGACATCGGCTACGGCAAAGACTACGCCTACGACCATGAGGCCGAAGAGGCATTCTCGGGCGCCGATTACTGGCCGGAAGAAATGGAGCCGCAGCTTTTTTACAAGCCGTCGGAGCGCGGCTTCGAGGCGCGCGTTCGGGAACGGCTGGACTATTGGCAGGAGCGGCGCAAGGCGCTGCAGTCGGAACACAAGCAGGGGAGCTGAAGCGGATGTACGACATGGATCGAGCCGGCGCCTATTGGCAGGACCAGTTGATTTTCTGGGGCCCCAAGGTCCTCATCGCCTTGCTGATCCTGCTGGCGACGTGGATAGTCGCCCGGATCGTCAAATGGGCGATGCAGAAAGCGATCGCGGGGACGCCAGCACTTCAGAAGCATACGCCCGGCAACCAACAGGAAACCATCGGCCAGCAGATTGGCACGATCGCGAAGCTGATCATTTGGCTGGTCGGAATCATGGCGGCGCTGACTTATCTCGGCATTGGCGAGATCCTCAAACCGGTCAACGAGCTGACTCTAGGCATTTTCGAGTTCCTGCCGCGGCTGATCGGCGCCGGCCTGATCTTCTTTATCGGCCTGATCCTCGCCCGGATCGTCAGGCGGCTGGTCGAAACACTGCTCGTCGCCGCCAATGTTGACGGTTTGCTGGCCAGAGTTGGGCTTGGCGATACTGCTGGTACGATTCGCACCGATCCCGAAGCGGTGCCGCCAGGCGCCGCGCCCGGCGCCACCCGGGCCTCCATCGCCCGCGCCGTCGCCGTGTTCTTCTATGCGCTGATCATTATCCTGTTTTCGATCGCCGCTCTTCAGGTGCTCAACATCGAGGCCATATCCGGTCCGGCAATCAGAATGCTGAACCAGATCGGCGACGCCATTCCGCATGTCCTGGCCGCCGCTCTTTGGATCGGCATCGCCCTGCTCGCGGCGCGGTTCGTGAAGACGATCATCGAGGCTATCCTTCCGCCGACAGGCTTCGACAATGCGGTTCGCTCGATCGGCGTCGTTCCGGCTGCCAGCAATCCGTCACGGATAGTCGCCAACGTCGCCTTCGTCGCGGTGATGCTTGCGGCAGCGATCGAGGCGGCGAAGCAGCTTGGCGGCGGCACGGTCGCGATCTTCCTGGCGCAGATTACCGAGCTTGGCGGAAAAGTGATCTTTGGGACGCTGATCATCGTAACCGGCGTTTTCCTGGCGAAGATCATCGCCCGGCTGGTCGGAAGCGCTACCGGCGAGGACAGCTATGCCCAGACCCTCGTCCGTTTCGCGATCATCGCCTTGTTCACTGCCATCGGCCTCACCTTCATGGGGCTCGCCGACCAGATCGTCATCCTCGCGTTCGGGCTGATCCTCGGATCGGCGGCGATCGCCGTCGCGCTGGCCTTCGGCCTCGGCGGACGCGACGCGGCTGCGAGGTTTCTCGAGCGCTATGTCGATAACGGCCGCGAACCGGTGCGGCGCGCACCGCCGCCGCGGATCGAGCGCAGCAGCGCGCCCGAGGACGAAGAGGAAGACGACCGACAGCCACCGTTGGTGTGAAGCAGAGGTTCGAGTCCTTCGTCGCTATCGATTGGTCGGGTGCGAAGGGAAAGCGGCACAAGGGAATCGCGATCGCCGAGGCGAAGGGCGACGCCGCTCCGCGGCTTGTCCGCCCGGACCACGTCTGGTCGCGCGAGGATGTGCTCCGCTGGCTGCTGGCGCGCGCGGCGAAGAAGCCTACCCTTTTCGGGTTCGATTTCAGCTTCGCGCCGCCGCTCGCGCCAGCCGGCGAATATCTTCCCGGCGAGCCCGGCGTACCCAACAGCGCCCGCGAATTCTGGGCCTATGTCGACTCCAGGAGCGACGACCAGGACCTTGGCGCGGCGAGCTTCCTCGAGCGCGCGCACCGGCGGCATTTCTATTTTGGGATTGCCGACGGGGTGAAGGCCGATTTCATGCGCTTCCGGCAGTGCGACCAGCAGCTCAACCGCCAGGGCGGCCGCAAGACCGCGAGCGCGTTCGACGCGATCGGCGCCGCGCAGGTCGCCAAGGCGAGCTTTTCGGGGATGCGGCTGCTGCACCGGCTCGACGGCAAGGTCGCGATCTTCCCGATGGACCCATTGCCCAAGAACGGCAGCGCTGTCGTCGAGATCTACACGCGGATCTACCTTCGCCG
>CAMPJH010000014.1 GCA_946886845.1 uncultured Sphingomonas sp.
CGCTCGAGGTGGGTCCAGCTGCGGACCAGGCGGCCCGCCTGATAGTCGAGATGGGCGAGCTCGACCTGCAGCCGCCCCTCCGCACTTGCCGCCCTCTCCCCGAAAATCTCGAGGATCAGGCTGGTCCGGTCGATGACCTTGGTCCCCGCCTGCTCTTCGAGCGATTTTTGCTGGATCGGGGTCAGCGCCGAGTCGACCACGAGCAACGCCGCCTCATTGTCCGTCGCAATCGCCGCGATTTCCTCAATTTGCCCCTTGCCGAGGAGAGTCCCCGGCTTTGGCGCGCGCAGCCTGAAGGTCCGCCTGGCGACGACGTCGATGCCGATCGCCTCGGCGAGCCCGACCGCTTCCTCAAGCTTGGCTTCGGCCGAGCGGCCGTCGCCTCGCCCGGCCCGTTCGACCCCGATCACCACCGCCCGCTCGCCGCGAGTGACGTCATGCGCGCCCGGGCTGTCGCTGATGGTGACGCTCACGGCGCCCCCGGTTCGTCAGCCGACGGGCCGCCGAGCGCCAGCGGATGCTCGGGCTGGATGGTCGAGATCGCATGCTTGTAGACCAGCTGCGCCTGGCCGGAGCGCTCGAGAAGCACCGAAAACTGGTCATGAACGGTGACCATTCCCTGCAGCATGACACCATTGACGAGGAACATCGTCACCTGCTGCCTTTCGTTGGCCGCGGCGGACAGGAACGCGTCCTGGAGCCCTGGCTTGGCGGCCGCCGGCGCCACCAGCGCATCGAGGTCTAGCGTCCGGCCCGGCATGATCGTCGAGATCGAATGTTTGTAGACCAGCTGGGTCTGACCGTCGCGGCGAAGCAGCAGCGAGAAGGAATCGAACCAGGTGATGACGCCCTGCAGCTTGACGCCCTTCAACAGGAAGACGGTCAGCGGGGTCTTCGACTTGCGCGCGCTGTTGAGGAAATGGTCCTGAAGGCTGAGCGGCTTCGCGGTCATTCCAGGCGCGGTCACTCCTCCTCGCGCTTGTCGCCGATGCCGAGCGCCTTCAGTTTGCGGTGCAGGGCCGAGCGTTCCATGCCGATGAACGAGGCTGTGCGCGAGATGTTGCCGGAAAAGCGCCGGATCTGGATTCTGAGATATTCGCGCTCGAACGATTCGCGGGCTTCGCGAAGCGGGCTGCCCATGATCGTCATCGCCTGGCTTGAGATGCCCGAGGAGCCCTGGTTCTCGAGGATTTCCGACGGCAGCATGTCGGCTTCGATCCGCTCGACCCGCTCGCACGGCGCAAGGATCACGGTGCGCTCGATGATGTTGCGAAGCTGGCGGACATTGCCCGGCCAGTCGTGCGCCTGCAGCGCGGCGATCGCTTCGTCGGACAACTCCGGCGACGGGACTCGGCGCTCTGCGGCGAACCGCGCGAGGAACTGGTTGGCGAGCTCGGGGATGTCCTCGCGCCGCTCCCGAAGCGGCGGAAGCCGCACCGGGACGACGTTGAGCCGGTAGAACAGATCCTCGCGGAAGCGCCCCTCGACGATTTCCTGGGCGAGGTCGCGCGAAGTCGCCGACAGCACCCGCACGTCCACCTTGACGGGGCGCTGGCCGCCGACCCGATGATAGCTCTGGTCGGTCAGTACGCGCAGGATCTTCGCCTGGGTGGTCGGCGGCATGTCGGCAATCTCGTCGAGGAACAGGGTCCCGCCATGTGCCTGCTCGAGCAGTCCGGGCCGGCTCATATCCTCGCTGTCGACGCCGAACAGCTCCTCCTCAACCCGTTCGGGAGTCATCATCGCCGCCGAGACGACGACGAACGGCCCGTTGGCGCGGGTGCTCCATTGATGAATGGTCCGCGCCGCAACCTCCTTGCCGACACCGGCGGGACCGGTGATCAGCACCCGGCTTCCGGTCGGGGCGACCCGCTTCAGGGTTGCTCGAACGGTGTTGATCGCGACCGAATTGCCGCTCAGCACCTCGTCGTGGACGATGTGCTGGCGCAGGTTGGCGTTTTCGCGGCGCAACCGCTCAGTTTCAGTGGCGCGCGCCACCAGGTGAAGCAGGTGCCCGGCCTCGAACGGCTTCTCGATGAAGTCGACAGCGCCCTCGCGGACCGCAGCGACCGCGGTGTCGAGATTGCCGTGACCCGAAATCATCAGCACCGGCAGGCTCGGGTCCTGGCGCTTGACCTCCTGGAGCAATTGCAGTCCGTCGAGGCGGGACCCCTGCAGCCAGACATCGAGCAACAGCAGCGACGGCCGCCGGTCCTTGATTGCCTCGAGCGCCGAGCTGCTGTCGGCGGCGCTGCGGACCGCATAACCCTCGTCTTCGAGGACGCCGCTGACGAGGTCGCGGATATCCTCTTCATCATCGACGACCAGGACCTCGAGGGCCATCAGCAACGCTCCCTAAGCATCTGTTTCATTCTCGCTTTCTTCATTGTCGTCCGGTTCGGGCGCCGGGCCCTCCCCTTCCCGCTCGGCCAGCTTGTCGACGTCGAAGGCAATGCGGACGTGCGTGCCTCCGCCGGAGCGGTCGAGGAAGGCGATCTCGCCGCAATGCTCCTCGACGATCTTCTTGACGATCGCCAGCCCGAGGCCGGTGCCGCGCACGCGCGTCGTCATGTACGGCTCTGTCAGGCGTTCGCGATCCTCGGGCAGCCCGATGCCGGTGTCGGTGATGTCGATCACCAGTTGCTCGCCCTCGCGGTGGAGCCGCAGGTCGACGCGGTCGCCGTTGAGTTGATGCTCCCCACGCGCTCGCCTGGTTTCAATGGCTTCGACGGCATTCTTCACGACGTTTGTCAGCGCCTGGCCGAGCTGGCGCCGGTCGCAGACCATGAGCAGCTCGCCGGCCGGCGGCTCGAGCGTGAACTTGATCTGGGGATGCGCGACTTCGTGCAGGAACAGGGCCTGGCGGGCGATTTCGTGGACGTTCTCCTCGCGGAACGCCGGCTTGGGCATGCGCGCGAAATTGGAGAATTCGTCGACCATCCGCCTGAGATCGCCGACCTGGCGGACGATGGTGCCGGTCAGCCGCTCGAACGTCTCCTTGTCCGACTCGACTTCGCCGCCGAACCGGCGCTGCAGGCGCTCGGCGGCGAGCTGAATCGGGGTCAGCGGGTTCTTGATCTCGTGGGCGATCCGCCGGGCGATATCCGACCAGGCGGCGCTGCGCTGGTCGGTCAGCTGGTCGGTGATGTCGTCGAAGGTCAGCACTGCCCCGTCCTGGTAGCGGACCCGCTTGACCGCCAGCGTCCGGTGGCCGCGGCCCACCTCGATCTCGACGTTCGCCTCGCGCTCGTCGCCGTGCATGAACTCGTCGAGGTCGGGCGAGATCTGTCCGAGAGCCGCGCCTTCGATAGTCTTGTCGCCGTGCTGGAGGAGCGCTTCGGCCGAGCGGTTGATGAGCAGCACCCGATTGTCGGAATCGAGCGCGACCACGCCAGCCGTGACGCTCGACAGCACCGCTTCGATGAAGGCCCGGCGGGTTTCCAGCTGGGCGTTGGCCGATCGCAGCGCGCCGGTCTGCTCCTCGATCCGCGCCGTCATCCGGTTGAACGCATGGGCGAGAGTCTCGATCTCGTCCTCGGTCTCGGTGATCGGCACGCGCGCGGTAAAGTCGCCTTCCTCAATCCTGCCGGCAGCCTCGGCGAGTTGCCCGACCGGCCGCACCAGGCGATCCGCGAGACGCAGCGCCGCGGCAATTGCCAAGCCGACGATGATCAGCGAGCCGAACAGAAGCGCCGCGTTGAACCGGAGTTGATTGAGACGCGAGCGCTCCAGCAGACCACGATAGTCTTCAAGCACCTCATTTGCCCGGCTGACTTGGGCTGCCAGCTCAGGATCGACCCAGCGTGCAACGTAAAGATAGGTATTCTGGCCGAAGTCTAGCGGCGTCAGGACCGACAAACGGTCGGGCGTGCGCGCGTCGACGGCCGTCGGTTTCTCCACTCCCTTCAGCTGAGCTGCAGCTTCGCGGATTCGGGCCGGCTCAATCATCCCGTCGTAGCCATTGACCACCGCGAGCGACCTAACGCGGCCATTCGAATCGATATTGAGGATGGCCATTTCGTTTAGCGATCGAAGGACAACGTAAGCGGCAAGCGCATTGCCGACTTGTGGATCGTCGATCGGCACTCGCTGCAGGCCTTCGGCAAGGTCGCCAGCCGTCGCCGTCGCTTCGTCGGCAACCTGGCCGATGCCATAACGATAAGCACCGCTTGCCACCTGGACTGAGTTCTCGAGCATCCCCTTGGCTCGGTCCGAAAACCAGAATTCCAATCCGCTCTGGAAAAGCAGTGATGCGAAGATCGCAACCAACACAGTGGGGACTGCCGCAATCACGGAGAACAGCGCGACGAGACGGGTGTGAAGCTGTCCACTGCCCAGCCCACCCATCTCCGCCCGGGACTTCGCAATCCGCCGCGAAAGCAAGACCATCAGCGCGATTGCCGGGATGAGGTTCGCAACCAGCAGCAGCGCGATCATCGGCGGCGACAGCAATGTGCCAGGCGCGGCCGGCCGCTGCAGTAGCCAGAAGCTCAGAGCCGCGGTGACGACCAGCACGGCCGCCGTCGCGATCGCAGCAAAGCGATAGAATCGCCCACTTACCCGCTCGCGCTCGAGCCAGCGGCGCATTCGCGAAGCTCTCAGTTCTGATTCGGCCGTCGGGGCATCCATTGCCCCTGCCCTAGCATGCAATGTTGCTGAAACAACACAGTTGCGCCGGGTCGGGCGCCTCTGCGGCAAATTTCGACGAACGGCGGGCTCAACCGAGCTTGACGTGCCTCGCCGGACGCAGGTCGCTGCGCTTGTTTTCGGGAGCGCTTCGCGAGCGCTGCGCCATCAGCGCGATCGCGGCTCCGAACACCGCCATCAGGGCGCCGGTGCGAAGCGGATAGTCGACGATGCTGTGGGCTAGGATCGCCGCCGTGGCGATCGTCGCCGCCCGGCCGAACGGGGTGCTAAGGGTCGAGGTCCAGACCCGCGTTGCGGCCACCGCCCACCAGCCGAGAAACAGGACGATAAGCACGGCACCGGCGGCGCCGAGCTCGAGGACCAGCTCGAGATAATCGTTGTGGGCATGATTGACGTATTCCGAGGTCACCGCGGCCGGGTCTTCATATTGGCGGTAGACCGGCTCGAAGGTCCCGAGCCCGGTTCCGACGGGGAAGCTCTCGCCGATCGCCCGCGCCGTCGTCCGCCAGATCGCTGAGCGACCCTGGACGGAAGAATCGGGGCCCAGGTTCGAGGCCATGCCGCCGATCGGGGTCAAGGCAACCAGGGCGACGGCGGCAACCAGCGTTACGGCGGCAACCGGCAGGGCCAGGCTCCGCCACCGCGTCGCGGCCGGAACCAAGGCGCCGCTCGCCACCAGAACCGGAACCGCGAGCGCGACCGCCGCAAGCGAGCCATTGAGAGCGATTCCGACCGTAACCAGGATCAACGCCGCGATTCCGACCGCAATTCGGCCCTGGGTCGATCCGCCCCGGTCGCTTTTGGACGACACCAGCAAGGCCGCAGCGAACGGAATGCTGACCAGAAGCAGCGTCCCCATGTGGTTGGCGTTGGCGAACAGGCCGACCGCTCCGACGTTGTGGATCGGATAGAGATAAGCCGCGGATTCGGGGCCGCTCGCAACCTGCACCGCGCCGAGCCCGATCGAGCAGAGCATTCCCGCGGCAATCGCCAAGGCGATCCAGCGCGGCGACGGTCGCAGCAGCTTGATGCCGACGAACATGGCGAGCCCCGGAATGATCGCGAACAGGGTCAGCACCGACCGGTAAGGCGCTACCGAAACCGGCAGCCACGGCAAGTCGGCGCCGATTGCCGCATAGGCCTCGGCAATTGCCGAGCGGCCGGGCAGCGCGGTCCACAAATCGGGCGGGAGCGGCACCAGCTGGACCAGCACCACCAGCACGCCCAGGCCGAGAAGCCCGTACAGCACCACCGGATTGCCATTGTCTTCCTCGCTCGGCTCGGGTCGCGACGCCGCCCAGACGATCAGGGCGATTCCGAGCAACTGGAGCACGAGGTTGCGCCACAGGCCCTGCGCGCTGCCGCCGAGCAGGATGCACAGCAGCAGGTATGCAGCGACAAGCAGCGAGCGAGAGCGGCGTCTCATGACGCCACTCTTTCAAGGCTTGTTCGGCCGACGCGGATGTCGCTTTCCTGCGGCGCGTCCAGCGCCCTGCCCTTCAGCGCCAGCCGTTGGGCGGTGCAGCCGTCGGCGGGAACGTCGAACATCGCCGATACGGCTTCGCCCGGGCTGATCTCGAACAGGATTTTGCCGCCGGCGCAGCTCAGCGTCCAGGCGAGCGCGCCGGCAGCGGCGCTTCCCGAGACCGGCGCCGAAAAGCGATATCGGCCGGGCGTGAGAAGCAGCAGCTGGGACGCGAGAGCGACGTCCTCACGGCCGTAATGCAGCACGCGCAGGGACCCGTTCGCGGGCTCGGCGAAGCCGCCGCGGCCGGAAGCGAACGCCCAGTTGAACGGCGGCGGCGCGGCCAGCTGCCGGTAATCTTCGTTGAACATCAGCGGCCGCCCCCCCTGAACTCCGGAGAAGCGCCGCCACAGTTGATAGGCGCGCTCGTACGATCCTCGCCGGACAAGGCCGTCGAGCAGGCGGTTCTGCCAGCCAAGCGTCTTGGCGTCGTCCGCCGGCCCCGAGGCGCCGTGCAGCTCAATGATCAGCCCGGCATTGTCGGGATCGGCGGCAAGGGCGCTCAGCAACGGTTGCTTTAGCTGCGGATTGGTTTGCAGGACCTTGGCCAATTGCGCGCCCGCTCCGGGCGTTTTGGCATATTCGGCCAGCGCCGGCACCAGTTCGACAACGCTGCCGCGAAGCAGCCGCCCAAGCGTCAGCATCTCGCCTAGGCCATCAGTCACCCGGCCCTGGCGAAGCCAGACGTCGGCGAGAAGGTACCGGGCGGCCGCCGATCGCGGATCGAGCCGGCGCGACTCCACCAGGAGCCGCTCGGCGCGAGCCATGTCGCCGCTCCTTTGCGCGATAGCCGCTTCGACCAGATAGGGTTGCGGGTCGAGCGGCGCCCGACGCTGGAGTTCGCTCAGGCGCCGCATTGCCGAGGGCGGCGGCAGCTGGCCGGCGGCGGCGGCCTGGCCGACCTCGGCCATTGCCGTCGCCATCAACGCGTTGGGGGATTTGGGGGCGAGCGACTCGGCCAGCCCGGGCCGAGTTTCCGCCAGTGCCGCGGCGGCGGTCAGCCGGGCCACCTCGACGGCAAGCAGGGCCGCGACGATGGCCGTCGCGACCGCTCCACGCCCGCTCGATCGGCCCGGCCTAGGCGTCCGACTGATCCGGGATCAGTGCGATCTCCGTCCTCTTCTGACCGATCTTGCCGTACTTATAGCCGTAACCGTAGCCATAGCCGTATCCATATCCGTAGCCATAGCCGCCGCGACCTTCGATCGACTTGGTCAGGGTGGCGCCGACGATATGGGCTCCGGCCGACTTGAGCTTGCCGACCGCTTCGCGGGCGATTCCGGTGCGGGTCTTGCCGCTTTCGACGACGAACAGCACGTCCTTGCTCATCGATGCGATGAGCGGTGCGTCGGCCAGCCCGACCACCGGAGGCGCGTCGATAATGACCAGGTCGAACTGCGCCGAAGCCTCGCGGATGATCGCGTGGAAGCGGCCGGTCGAAAGCAGGTCGGCCGGGTTGGGCGGGATCGGCCCCGAAGCGAGCAGCCACAGATTGTCGAAATGGGTCGGTGACAGATGCCCGGTGATCGGCTCGTTGTTGGTCAGCAGCTTGGTCAGGCCGGTGTCTTCGGACGGCGATTTGAACGCCGGCTTGCGAAGGTCGCAGTCGACCAGCAGAACCGACTTGCCGCGCCTTGAGAAATTCTGGGCAAGCGCGAGCGCGGTCGAGGATTTGCCCTCGGCGGGACGGCTGCTGGTGACCAACAGGACCTTTGGAACGCCCGATTCCGTGCTGAATCCGAGCGACGCCGCGACCGTCGAATAGGCTTCTGAAATCCCCGATCCGGGATCCTTGAGGTCCTCGATGAAATCGCCCTTGCCCGGCTTCTTCGGGATCGTCCCGAGACACGCCAGCCCCAGCTTCCGGCGGACGTCCTCGCGGGTCTTGATCGTGTCGTTGAGATATTCGAGGGCGACCGCCGCCAGCATGCCAAGCGTGAAGCCAAGGCCAAGACCGAACAGCAGGTTCACGAGGATGTTCGGCTTGTACGGCCCCGCGGGGACGTCGGCGCGATCGACGATCGACACCGGCGACGTCCCGATTCCGCCGGCAACCCCGATTTCCTTGTAGCGCTGGAGCAGCGCGTCATAGAGCGCTCGATTGGTATCGACGTCGCGCTGAAGGATCGCATAGCGGATGCTCCGGCCGCGCAGGTTAAGCACTTGGCCCTTGAGGTTCGCGACCTGCCCCTGCAGCGCCCGCTCCGCGGCCGCGGCGGCCTGGAAATCGGCGCGAAGGGCGTTGACTCGGCCGCTGGCCACGCTCGCATTCTCGCGAGCGATCTGGCGGTCCAGCTCCTCGATTTGCGAGCGCAGGCTGACCATCTCCGGATGGTCGGGCTTCATCATCGTCCGCTTCTGTTGATATTGCGCCGCGACTGCCGCTCGCGACTGGCGAATCGCCTGGCTGCTCGCCGTCTCGGTCGAGGTGATGCCGCTGTTCAGCGCCGCCCGATACGTGCCTTCCGCTGCGACCCTTCGAGCGGTCGCATCCGACAAGGCTCGGTTGATGCTCTGCAGGGATTCGCCCTGAGGCGACGTCGCGTCGCTTGCCAGCGCCGTGGCACCTCCGGTCGCAGTGTTGATGATCCCCTCCGCCTGCGCGTAGGCGACCAGCTCGCGCTCCGATTTCTCGAGGTCGGTACGAGTCTTGGCGATCTGCCGCTCGAGGAAATTGCGAGCGTAAGCTGACGACTCGTATCGGCGCTGGAGGTTGGAATTGATGAACGCCTCGGCAATCCCGTTGCCGATCTGAGCGGACAGCCGCGGCGAATCCGATGAAAAGCTGAACTGGATCAGCTGCCCTTCCGCGGGCGGAACCACGGCCAGACCTTGCGTGATTTTCGTCGTTGCCGCCTGGAGCCGCCTTGCGGGGTCCAGGCTCTGATCGACGAAGTCGGCATTATTCACGAGATTGAGGTCCTGGGCGACGCGTTCGGCAAGAGTCCTGCTGGACAGCAGGCCGACCTGCGTCGCGACATAATCCCATGGCGTCTCGGGCTCGGCGCCGGCGCTGCTTTCGTCGAGGATTTCTACCGTCGGCGGGTTGACCTGAAGCATGACCCAGGAGCGGTACATCGGCGTGGTGAGAAGCGCGTAGGCGATCGCCAGGGCAATCCCGGCAGCGACACAGCCGCCGATCAGCCATCGCCACTCGCGGATGATCCGCAGCAGCGTCGGCAGATCCAGCATCGGCCCCTGCTCCCTGGGCCGGGCCAGTTGCGTCGCCGGGTCGTATGGCTGGACCGGCCAAGCGCCTTCATCGGGAGTCAGAGCGAGATCGCGGTTCATGCGACCGACCGGGAGCTGATCATAAGGTCGTCGCCCATATCAAAACGGTTGAAAGACTCTCAGGAGCGGGAACGCCTGGAAGATTTGCTTCTGGGCCGCCTTTATGGCGGAGCCGTCAACGACGACGATGTCACCGGAGTAAACCGGCGGATCGTCCATCTCGCCGCGCCGGATGCTGACCAGGTCGAACGCCGCCGCCTGGCGCTGGCCGGAGATCGTCCGAAATACCGCGACTCGGCGGGGATTCGCCGTTTCCTCGTCGACGCCGCCGGCGAGGGCGACGGCCTGCATCAGGGTCATCGGTCCGATCACCGGGAACATGCCGCCCTTGTTGACCGCACCATCGACCGTGACATTGCGCCCGGCCGAAGCCGTGATGCCAACGCTGATGTCGGGGTTCTCGAGATATTTTTCGCCATATTTGCGGGTCAGCGCGTCGTCGAGCTGCGCGGGCGTGAGGTTCATCGCGGCGATGTCACCGATTAGCGGCATGGCGATGTTTCCCCTCAGATCGACCTGATATTCGCCGGTGAGGTCGGTCATTCCGAATACCTTGACCGAAAGCGTATCCATCGGGGCGATCCTGTAGCCCGACTCCAGCGCCGCGACCGACGGCGGGTCCGGAGTGCCGAAATTGCTGCCGCCATAAGGGATGTTGCCGCCCCGAGTTTCGGCGCAGCCGGCCAGGGCAATCGCCGAAACTGCCAGGCTCAGACCTAGGGGACGCAAAGCGAACAACTGGATCGAACGCATCGAAACTCACTCCCAGTCTTAAGGCGGCCCCACTAACCCACTTAATCGGCGAGCGGAACCCGCTCCGTTTCACTTTCGGACGTCTGGATCAGCCAGCGTTTCGGCCCCTCGATGGCAAGGGCGCTGAGGGTTCCGGTGCAATAGGCGCCGGTATCGATGCCGATCCGGTTGGAGGTAACTTCGACCGAGTTGCTGATCGTATGACCATGGACGACGATGAATCCGCGGTCGCTGGTGTCGCCGAGGAACGGCTCGCGAATCCATCTCAGGTCGGTCTGGGACTGTTCGGAAAGGTCGATCCCGGGGCGGATCCCGGCATGGACGAACAGATAGCCGCCGAAGGACACGCTGTCGGCAAAGCTTTTCAGGAAGTCGATATGCTCGGGCGGAATCGCCTGGCGAAGCCGCTGGGTGACGGTTTGGGACGGCAAGCCCGCGAGCGCCGCCGGGTCGACCCCGTAGCTGCGCAGGGTCTCGGCGCCGCCGAACCGCAGCCAGCTTTTCAACAGGTCGGTCTCGCCGGCCAAGAGCCGGACCAGCACCTCCTCGTGGTTCCCCATGATGAAGTGCGCAGTGGCGCCAGGCGGCGAATAGGTTCGCAACCGTTCGACCACTTGCGCCGAGGCTTCGCCGCGATCGATGAGGTCGCCGAGGAAGACGATGCTGGTCTTGCGCTTAGGGCCATGGGCGATCTCCGCCTCGATCCGTGCCAGCAGCCGGTTGAGCAGATCGAGGCAACCATGGACATCGCCGATCGCATAGGCGCGATGGCCCTTCGGTCCCGACGGCTGCGAATTGCCAAAGAAGAGCTTGCGGGGCTTCATTCAGTCATCGATCCCGTCGAGCGCTTCGAGGTAAGCCGCGACAACGCCCTCCTCGGAGAATTCGCGTTCCGCCTTCGACCTTCCTCGTTTACCCATTGCCATACGATCCTTCGGCGACATTTCGGCGATAGTCAGCATCGCTTGCGCCAATGCGGCCGCGGAGCGCGCTTCGCAAAGCAGGCCGGTCACTCCGTGGTCCACCGCTTGACGGCATCCGGGAACGTCGGCCGCGACGACCGGCGTTGCCATCGCGCCGGCCTCGAGCAAGACGCGCGGCAGTCCCTCTCGATAGGATGGTAGCACAACGCAATCGGCATTTGCGATGAACGGCCGCACATCGTCGGTCCGGCCGAGCAGCTCGACCGCTCCGCTTGCGCCCGCCTCCTCGATGCTTTGGCGTGAGACGGCCTTGGGATGGTCCTCGATCGCGCCGATGACCTGAAACCGCGCCGGACGCCGCTGCTTGACCAGCGACGCAGCCTCGAGAAACTCACCCAGGCCCTTGTCCTTCAATAACCTGCCGATGAAAAGGAAGGTCGGCGGTTGCGCGCCTCCCTTCTTCGGCGCCGAAGCGAAGCGCGCCAGGTCGACCCCCGACCCCGCGACCAGCCCGGCCTGCTCGGCCCGGACCAGGCCGGAGCTGATGAACAGATCGAGGTCCTCCTGATTGTGAAAGAACACCTTGCGCGACCGCCGCAAGCCCCACCGGTAAAGGCGCGAAACGATGGCCTGGAGGATCCGGCCGCTGAGAAAGCCGGTGCCGAGCCCGGTTACGGTATTGATCGCCGGGATTCCCAGCGAAGCCGCCGACGCCGAGCCGTAGATGTTCGGCTTCGCGGTGAAGCCGAGGAAAGCTTTTGGCGCGATTCGGCGAATGGAACTGCGATAATCGAGCAACAGCTTGATGTCCCTGAGCGGCGAAACGCCGCGCGCATCGATCGCAATTGGAGCGATTTCGACGCCCATCGCCCGCAAGGCCGGAGCGGCGTCGTCAAGCGGCGCCGAAGCCACCACCCGATAGCCGTTATCAATCAGTTCGCGGATGATCGGTGCGCGGAAATTTATCAGGTTCCAACACGAGTTAGCCGCGACCAGGATAATTCGGCGAGGCGTGGTATGCGCCGCCGTCCTTGCCTTGCTACGCGCGCCCTTCGGACCGCGACCACGCCTGTTTTTCGTCAAAAGCCAGCCTACCTCGAACGCAATTGTCAAAAGAATCTTAGCCTCTTCTTGACATTCCCTTTGCGTTGCGTCCGTTTTGGTGGCAATAGCGCCCAACTGGCTGACCGGGAGTTAGACGATGAGTTCGGTATTCCAAAAAGCGGCCTTTGTGGTCGCAGCGACCGCTTTATTGTCGACGCAGGCCGCATATGCCGCGCCGGCAAACACCGCACCGGGCCTCGACCCGCTGGTTTCCCTCAGCGTTCTCGGAACCGCGCAGTCGCGCGCCGCTGTTTGCGGCGCCGGCGCTCAATGCGCTCTGCCGGCCGCGGCCGTGGCCGCTTCGGCAGCTGCCGCTCAGCCCTATGACGGGCCTCGGCGGGGACCCGGCGTTTGGCCGCTGCTCCTCGGTCTTGGCGTAGTCGTCATCCTGATAGCAGTGATTCTGTCGGGCAACGGCGACGGCGACGGCGACCTGACTCCGATCAGCCCGTAAGCCTCAGCCCAGGGCGACCAAAAAAAGGGGCGGCCAACGGGCCGCCCTTTTTCGTTGGGCTCAAGCCTCAGTGAGTGGGCGCAACCAGGGCGAAACGCGGAATGGCGATGTCGAACACCGAGCCGTCCTCGTCGACCATTCGATAACTTCCGCTCATCGCGCCGCCCGGGGTATCGAGCGGGCAGCCGGAAACGTAATCGAAGCTGCTTCCCGGTGCGATCAACGGCGTCTCGCCGACAACGCCCTCGCCGTGGACTTCGTGGACGATGCCGGCGGCATCGACGATCCGCCAGCTTCGCGACAGCAGCTGGACCGACAGGTCGGAGCCGTTCTCGATCCTGATGTGATAGGACCAGAACCAGCGGTTGAGGGACGGGCTGGACTGCTCTGCCAAATAGCTGACCGCGACCCGGACGCTGATGTCGCGCGTCGTCGCGACGTTCGGAAACAGGACGGCGAGCGTGTCGAATGACGAGGCCATTGCCGAAGAGACTAGGCGCGGAGCGTGGAAAGACAAGCGCCCTAGGCGGCTAGACGACGAAGCCGGTCGACCAGCCTGGAACGGCTGTCGTGCAACGACTCGGTCCGCCCCGTCAGGACCTCGCGAAACAAGCAGGCCCCCGACAGATCGAGCGCGGTGAGGATTCCGTCCCAATCGGCAGCGCCCCCGCCGGCGAGCTGCGGCGGAGTATCCGCCGCTTCACGGCCATAGCCGAGCTCGGACACCAACAGCAGCTCGAAACGGGCGAGCGCCGCGGCCCACCCGCTCGCCGACGGCGCCGCTTCGACCGCATCGAGCAATCCGCCGAGCGCCTCGAACAGCCGCGGATAGGGCTGCCGCTCGGGCAGCGACGCGGCAACCAGCGCTGTCGCCCAGGCGATCGCCGCCGCCGGCAGCGCTTCGGTCAGGATCGGAGCGCGGCTGTGGGCAAGCTCGAGCGTGGCTTGCGGCAGCTGGCCGTCGGTCCGCGAGCGCAGTTGCGCCGCGACGACATTGCCCGGGATGAGCATCGGGCGGATTCGCCGGCCGCGCCCGCCCCGGACGTAAGCGGCAACCAGCCCGTGCTCGGGCGTAAGCAGTCGGACCACTATGCCATGCTCGCCGTGGCCGCGGACTCCGCAGACGATCGCTTCGGTTTCGGCCTGCACGTCAGCCGCGCGGGTGGAAATGATCGTGGAGCTGGCGGGCGATGGCCTTTGAGATCCCCGGCGCGCGCTCGAGATCCTCGAGGGCCGCGCCCTTGACCGCCCGGGCGGTTCCGAAATGCATCAACAGCGCCCGCTTGCGGTTGGGACCGATGCCCGGGACTTCGTCGAGCGTCGAAGTCGTCAGGCTTTTCGCGCGCTTCTGCCGGTGGGTGCCGATGGCGAAACGGTGCGCTTCGTCGCGCAGCCGCTGCAGATAGAACAGCAGCGCGGAATTGGGCGGCAGGGTCAGCTCGCGGCCGCCAGGAAGGTGGAAGGTCTCGCGGCCGGCATTGCGGTCCGGCCCTTTCGATACCGCGACCACCGGGATGTCGTGGACCCCGGCATTCTCCATAATCTCGCAGGCGGCGGACAGCTGGCCCTTGCCGCCGTCAATCAGCAGCAGGTCGGGCCATTCCCCGCTCGACCGCTCCGGATCCTCTTTCTCCAGGCGCGCGAAGCGGCGCTCGAGGACCTCGCGCATCATCGCGAAATCGTCGCCGGGCGTGGTGTCGGCGCGCTTGATATTGAACTTGCGATAGTTGTTCTTCCGGAACCCCTCGGGGCCGGCGACGATCATCGCACCGGTCGCATTGGTGCCCATGATGTGGCTGTTGTCATAGACTTCGATCCGCTTCGGCAATTCGGGCAGCTCGAAGGTTTCGGTGAGCTCGCGCAGGACCTTGGTCTGGGTGGCGGTTTCGGCCATCCGCCGGTCGAGCGCTTCCTCGGCATTGCGGCGCGCCTGATCCATTAGCCGGGCCCGCGAACCGCGCTTCGGCTGCTCGATTGCGACCTTGCGGCCCGCTCGCTCGCTCAGCGCCTCTTCGAGCAGCGCGCGGTCGGCGGGTTCGCGGTCGACCAGGATTCGCCGAGGCGGCGGGACCTCTTCGTAGAATTGGACGAGGAAGCTCGACAAGACCTCGGCCTCGGGGACGTCGGCGGTATGCGCGGGGAAGAAGGCCCGGTGCCCCCAATTCTGCCCGCCGCGAATGAAAAACGCCTGGATGGACACCGTTCCGCCCTTGCAGGCGAGCGCGAACACGTCGGCGTCACCGAGACCTTCCGAGTGAATGGTCTGCGAGCCCTGGACATAGGTCAGAGCGCGGAGCCGGTCGCGATAGACGGCCGCGAGCTCGAAATCCCGCTTGTCGGCAGCTTCCGCCATCGACCGTCCGAGCCGCTCCTGCACTCCGGTCGAACGGCCGGCGAGGAACGCCTTCGCATCCGCCACCAGCTCAGCATAGTCGCTCTCGCTGATCCGGCCGACGCAAGGCGCCGAGCAGCGGCGGATCTGATAAAGCAGGCACGGCCGCGACCTCGTTTCGAAAAAGCTATCCGAACAACTTCTTAGAAGAAAGAGCTTCTGAAGCGCGTTAAGCGTCCGAGTGACTGACCCGGCGCTTGCGAACGGTCCATAATATTGCCCTTTCGCCCGCCTTGCGCCGCGGTGCTTCTGCACGCGCGGGAAGGGGTGATCCTCGCGTAGCAGGATGAACGGGAAGCTTTTATCGTCGCGAAGCAGGACGTTGTACGGCGGCCGGAAGCGCTTGATCAGCTGCGCTTCGAGGAGCAGCGCCTCGGCCTCGGTGCGAGTGGTGACGATGGTCATCGACCGGGTCTGGGCGATCATCCGCTGCAGCCGCTTCGGCAGCTTTGTCACCTGGGTGTAGTTGGCAACCCGGTTCCTAAGCTTGTGCGCCTTGCCGACATAGAGCACGTCGCCGCGAACGTCCTGCATCCGATAGACGCCCGGCCGCGCCGGCAGGGTCTTGAGCACATCGCGAATGGCGGCGACTCCCGTCTCGAGATCGGGCTTGTCGCCGCCGCGGACGGTGTAGGTCGCCTGCTCCTCGTTGAATCGTTCTGCCGCCCGCGGGTGCTCGGGACGGTCGGCGGGGGTTCGGTCCATGGGAGGGATGTAGGGCATCCACTCCGCGAGCGGGAGTATCCCTAGGCGGCCGCCCTCGCCTCTTCCTCGTCGGTTAGCATCCATTCGACAGCTGCGCGGGCGTGGATGGCGGTGGTATCGTAGACGGGAATGACGTTGGCTCGGCTGTCGACGGCAAGGACCATCTCGGTGCAGCCGAGGACGACGGCATGGACTCTCTGGCGGGCCAGCTCGGCAATCAGGGTCTTGAGCTTGCGCTGGCTGTCCCGGACGACCCTGGCCGCCGCCAGCTCCTCGAAGATGATCCGGTCGACTTCGGCGGTCCAATTCGGATCGACCGGCACCAGCGTGATTCCGCGGGCTTCGAGGCGCGATCGGACATGCGGCTCGGTCATCGTGAAGCGGGTGCCGAGCAGCGCTACCTTGGTCCGCCCGTCGGCGACCAGCGTGTCGGCCGTCGCGTCGCCGATGTGGAGGACCGGCGCGCGAACCGCCGAGGCGACCGCATTGTAGACCTTGTGCCCGGTGTTCGAGGCAATCAGCAGCCCTTCCGCGCCGCCTTTGACGAGACGCTGCGCCGCTTCTGTCAGAACGGCCGTGACTCCGTCCCAATCGCCGGAAAGCTCCATTTCCGCGACCGGCGCCAAGTCCAGGCTTTCAATTGCGAGCCGGGCGCTGTGCAGGCCACCGAGACGATTGGCGACGCCACGATTGATGTGCTCGTAGTAGAGCGCGGTCGACGCCCAGCTGGTGCCGCCGATGATGCCGAGTTTGCGCAAAACCTGTCTCCCCCGCCGGATCCACCCAACCGGGACGACCGGCTGGGGGCTTTAACCCAGGTGCAAATTTCCTGGCGCTGAACCGCTTCTCGAATCAGCGCCGTTCGACCTTCCGCGAATTCCGCCTCGTGGGCAAGCACTTGGATAAGCAAAATATGTGGAGCGATTGACGTCATCCGGCGCCCGGGCGACATCGAGTGTGATGGAGTTGCAGTCCGCAAATGCAGTCCTGCTGGTGCGCCCGGCGGCGTTCGGCTTCAATCCCGAGGCTGCGCAGTCGAACGTCTTTGCCCAGGCGTCCAGCGATCCCGAGCTCGAACGCAAGGCCTTGGCCGAGTTCGACACGCTTGCCGAGCGCTTGTCTGACTCAGGTGTCGAAGTGGTCGTGCTCAATGACACGCCCGACCCGCCCAAGCCCGATGCCGTGTTTCCCAACAATT
>CAMPJH010000015.1 GCA_946886845.1 uncultured Sphingomonas sp.
CCACCGCTGCCGCCGGAGCGCGCAATGGATCAGGAACAAAGTGTAGGTCGGCCGCCGGGTGATCGTTCGGTCGAGGTCGTAGATGGCGAGGTCGCTCATGCGCGCTCCGCCAACAGCTTTTCGACCAGGCCATGGTCGGCGAGCTTGTCGACGTCGACCGCCGCCAGTGGGTCGGACAGGTCGACCGCTTCCGCCTTGACGCCGAGCCTTTGCCCGATCCGGTCGAGCGTTTGGTGGATCGTCCTGAGGCGCAGCACCGCGGCGAGGAAGTTGAGCGGGCCGAACGCCCAAACCAGCGCCCAGCCCTTCTTGCGGTCCTGCTCGACCGACCGCCACAGCTCGAGCGCCGGCAGGACCTTGGGCCCACTGAGCTGGAACAAATTGGCGCCGCTGTAGGCGCCGTGACGGAATTGGATCCAGGTCCGCTGCGACTGCGGAAGCCGCCGCATCAACGCCTCGCGCTCGACGACGCCGATGGCGATGTCGGCCGGCTCGGCGAGGTCGCAGAATTCGTCGCTCATGCCGGCGTCGAGCAGCACATGGTCGGCGGTGGTGACGATCAGCGGCCATTGGACCGACGGGTCGAACACCATCTTCTCTAGAGTCGCGGCAATCGTCGCCGCGGAGCGCTCGACGACCAGCTTCGGGTGGGCCGGCAGCGCCTCGCCGATCCGCTCCGGCTCCTGAGCAAGCACCCGGACCTGGGAGAAGCGGTCGGAAGCAAGCAGCGCCTCGACCGGCCAGCGGACCATCGGCTTGCCGCCGATCGGCACCAGCGCCTTCAAGTCAGTGCCGAAGGCCGCCGCCAGCGGGTCGCTGCCGGGCCGCGAGCCGGCCAGCACGACGGCGGTCGGCTTGCTCACGCCAGCCACGAGCTCACGGGCTCTCCGCGATAGGCCCTCGCCTCCGCCTGCGCGAACCGGACCGCATGGAAGATCAGGGAGACGATCGTCCACAAGGCTACCAGCTCCAGCCCGATATCGGGCCGGCCGAACAGCAAGGCGCCGACCAGCAGGACCATGTTCGGGTTGCGCCGCGCGGTCACCAGCCGGAACCGGCTGTCGGCCTGTTGCCAGACGTGGATGTGCATCTTGAAGCGGGCGATGAACAGGCCCTCGATCACCCGCTGGGCGATATAGCCGCCGACGATCGCGGCCAGCAGCATCGCTTCATACACCGGCTCGAGCGGCGTGCCGTAGCGGTCGAGGCCGTGCGCCCACGCCCAATACCAGAAAGGCGGATGGATGAGGTCGATTCCATGGTCGAACGCCTCGCCCCATTTCGACGAGGCGCCGGTACAGCGGGCGAGCTTCCCGTCGACCGTGTCGAGGACCATGAAAGCGAAGCCGGCGAGCACTCCGAGCCAGTAATTGCCGAACCAGAAATAGAAGAAGGCGAGCAGGCACAGCGCCGCGCCGACCGCGGTGACAATGTTGGGCGTCAGCTTCGCCTCGGCCGCCCAGCGCGTCAGGTAGAAAGCGGGCTTGCGCCACAGATAGAGGGTCAGCGCGTCGGTGACGCCCTTGTACGATGCGTCATAGGCCGCTCGCTCGACCGTCTCGACAGTGTCGGCGTCGAGCCGAAGGACGAACGGCCGTTCGCGCTTCCGCAGCTCGTCGTAGCTGACCTCGCTGGTTTCGGCGTCGATTCGCTCGAGACCGTCGAGCGATCCGCCCTCGCCCGTCATCGCCCGCTCAACCGCGGTTGCGCCCGAGGAATCGGGCACGTGGGCGAGCACCGCCTCGCCGCGGAACAGCAGCACGCTTGCCGGTCGCGATCCGACCAGCCGCAGCCAGGCCGGATCCCAGGCGAAAGCCAGGTTGGCGAGGATCGCCGGATTGCCCGCCGCGGCCGCCCGGGCGGCTTCGAAACCGGCATTCCTGGCCAGCCGGCAGGCGCGCTCCTCGGCGTCCATGCCGAACACCCGATTCGGGTTTGCTCCGACGGGAATGAAAACAGGGTGGTCGTCGTCCATCAGAGGCGCTTCTTACGGGCGCGGGCGCTCACGTCAAAAGCGCGTTAACCGCCACCCGCTTGCTGACGGAGCGTATTTCGAGCATCACCCCCGCAGATGACTGGGGATCGGCCACAGGGGACCGAAGAGGGGCACGGAGCGACCTACCGCATGGCGGGGGCGATCACCATTGCGCGCGCCGCCAGCACGGCCCGCGAGATCGCCGCCCAGCCCGACCCGCTGACCATCGACCTTAGCGAAGTCACCCGGATGGACACGGTCGGCGCCTGGCTGGTCTACCGCACCGTCCGTGACCGAAAGGCCAGGGTCGTCGGCGCCAGCGAGCAGGCGAAAAGCCTCCTCGAGCAGGTCGCCGAGGCCGACAAGCCGGTCAAGGTTCATCCCGAAGAGCGCGGCGGCTTCATCGGCCTGCTGCGCGAAATCGGCGAATGGATGGCCGAGGTCGGCGACACCCTGCTCGGCCTGCTCGGGTTCTTCGGAGCGACGTTGATCGCTTTCGCCAATTTGATCCGACGGCCGAAGCGGTTCCGGGTCAATGCCGTCGTCCAGCGCTTCGACGTCGTCGGCGTTCGCGCGCTCGGGATCATCGGGCTGATGAGCTTCCTGATCGGGATCGTCATCGCCCAGCAGGGCGCGGTGCAGCTGCAGCAGTTCGGCGCCGAGATCTACACCATCAACCTCATAGGCCGGATCACGGTCCGCGAGCTCGGCACATTGATGACCGCGATCATGGTCGCCGGCCGCTCGGGCTCGGCGTTCGCGGCGCAGCTCGGGACGATGAAGATTACCGAGGAGATCGACGCCATGCGGACGATCGGCGTGTCGCCGATCGAGGCGCTGGTCGTGCCGCGGCTGATCGCGGCGGTGGTGATGATGCCGTTGTTGGCGTTCTGGGCGATGCTGACGGCCTTGTTCGGCGGCGGAATCTTCGTCTGGCTCGACCTTGGGATCCCGCCGCTCACCTACGTCCAGCGGCTCCAGGAGGTGACTCCGATCACCGACCTTTGGATCGGGCTGATCAAGGCGCCGGTGTTCGGCTTCATCATCGCTTTGTCCGGCTGCTTCCAGGGGATGCAGGTTGAAAGCAATTCGGAAGAGGTCGGGCAGCGGACCACCACCGCGGTCGTCCAGTCGATCTTTCTCGTGATCGTGCTCGACGCCGTCTTCGCCGTCTTCTTCAGCTCGCTGGGTTGGCGATGACGACTCCCAAGGATTGCGATCCGATCATCACCGTTCGCGGGCTGCGCAACGCTTTCGGCGAGCAGGTCGTCCACGAAAATCTCGACCTCGACGTCTGCCGCGGCGAGATTCTTGGCGTGGTAGGCGGCTCGGGCACCGGCAAGTCGGTCCTGATGCGATCGATCATCGGCTTGCAGAAACCGGACGCCGGCGAGGTCGAAGTGCTCGGCGAAAGCATGCTCGACCGCGACGAGGACGAGGCCAAGAGCATTCGCCGCCGCTGGGGAATCCTGTTCCAGAACGGCGCCTTGTTCTCGACCCTGACGGTCGCCGAGAATGTCGAGGTGCCGATCCGCGAATATTTTCCGTTCATCGATCAGCAGCTGCTGGACGAGATCGCGTCCTACAAGATCGCGATGAGCGCGCTGCCGCCCGATGCCGGCCCGAAGTTTCCGTCGGAGCTGTCTGGCGGCATGGTGAAGCGCGCCGGCCTAGCGCGGGCGCTGGCGCTCGACCCGGAGCTGTTGTTCCTCGACGAGCCGACCGCCGGCCTCGACCCGATCGCCGCGGCGACTTTCGACGAGCTGATCCTGTCGCTCCAGAAGAAGCTGGGGCTGACCGTCTTCCTGATCACGCACGACCTCGACACGCTGTACGCCATCTGCGACCGTGTCGCCGTGCTCGCCGACAAGAAAGTGATAGCGGCGGCGCCGATACCGGAACTGCTGAAGTTGGATCATCCGTGGATCCAGGAATATTTTAACGGGCCGCGCGGACGTGCTGCGGCCGATACGGCTCAGGAGCACGCCGAAACGCTGGGGAGCATCGAGGCCTGATGGAGACGCGGTCGAACTATATCCTTGTCGGTGCGGTCACGCTGGCGATGCTGGCGGGCCTGCTGATTTTCACCGTCTGGCTCGCCGGCCTCTCCGGCCGCGAGACCAAATGCTACGACATTTACTTCAGCCAGGCGGTCGGCGGGCTCAACAAGGGCTCGAGCGTCACCTTCTCCGGAGTCCCGGTCGGGCAGATCGAGCGGATCTCGCTGCTTCCTGACCGTCCGGAGTTCGTCTGGGTGCGGATCGAGGTCGACCGCGACACTCCGGTGCTTCAGGGGACCACGGCTCAGATCCACGGCGTCGGCTTTACCGGGGTCAGCGAGATTCAGCTGGCCGGCGCCAACCGCGGCGCCCGTCCGATCGAGCAGGTCGGCCCGCAAGGCTGCCCGGTGATCCCGTCGAGCACCAGCGGCCTCGGCGCCCTGCTAAGCAGCGCGCCTGAGCTTCTCGAGCGAATCCAGCGGCTCACCGAGCGGCTCACCGAACTGCTCAGCGACGAGAACCAGAATGCGATCGCCGACATCCTCGACAATATCGATCGCACGACCACGGTCCTTGCCGATAAATCGCCCGAGATGGGCGAAGCGATCACCCAGTTGCGGATTACCACTCGCAACGCCGGTATCGCCGCCGAGCGCGTCGGGGCGCTTGCCGACAACACCAATCGCCTGGTGACCGAGCAAGGCCAGCCGGCGGCGGAGGACCTGCGCAAGGCGATTGCCAGCATTCAGCGAGCGACGGACACGCTCGACTTGATGCTCGGCGACGCTCGGCCGGGGGTCCAGGCCTTCAGCAAGTCGACGCTGCCCGAACTCAACCGGCTGGTGCGCGATATGCGCGAGTTGACGCAGTCGCTGCGCGGAGTGTCGGAGCGTGTCGAGCAGGGCGGTATCGGCGGCGCTTTGGGGCCGCAGAAGCTGCCCGATTATGAACCGGGGAAGAAACAATGAGAGGTTTTGTGCGAAACGGCGCGGCTGCAGCGCTCGCGGTCGGTTTGGGCGCCTGCTCGATCGGAGGAATGCTCGGCGGCGGCGGCAAGGCGCCGGCCGTGCTGTCGACTCTCACCGCCGAAAATGTAGCGGCGATGCCGCCGCTGCGGTCGGCGGTCGCCGGCGAAACGGTGACGATCCGGGTGCCGGTCATTCCTCGCGAGTTGCGGACGAACCGAGTCCCGGCCCGGCTGAGCGCAACCCAGGTTCAATATGTCAAAGACCTGCAGTGGATCGACACGCCCGACCGGCTGTTCCAGGAGCTGGTCGAGGAGATGGTTCGGCGCACGACCGGGCGGGTCGTCCTCGATCCCAGCCAGTCGGCGCTCGACCCGGGTCTCGTGGTCACCGGGGAGCTGCAGAGTTTTGGCTACGATGCCCAGCAAGGCATGGTCGTCGTCCAATATGATGCATCGATGGCGACCCAGGACGGCACTCAGGTCCGGACCCGCCGCTTCGAGGCGTCGCTTCCCGCCGACGGGACCGCAGCGACCGTCCCTTATGCTCTCAACCAAGCGGCCAACCAGGTCGCCCGAGAGGTCGCCGGCTGGATCGGCGGATAACGACGAACGGGCTCTAGTTTCGACAGACGGCATTGAGCCGAGCTAGTCGCAACAGCTAACCCTTCAGCATGAGAAACCTAGCATGGCTGCTGCTTCTTGCGGCTTGCGCGACAGTCGACGCCCACGCGTCCGAGCCAACGCCTTCATCCGCGGCAGGGTCAGAACAGGCTAGCAGCCCATCGGTCGCGACAGAACCGGCGGTGCCCAACATCGCCTATCACCAGCATCTGTTCAGTGCCCGCACGTCTGAGTTGATCAAGCTTCCGGTCTACGACGCGACGGCGTTGCTTGCGGATCTCGACCGAGCCGGCATTCAACGGGCTGTCGTGCTGTCCATGGCCTACACCTATGCTGACGAACGCAAGAATGTGCCCGATCGCGACGCCAATGTGCGTGGGGAAAATGACTGGACGGCGGCCGAGGCCGCTCGTTCGAACGGTCGGCTGATCGGCTTTTGCAGCGTCAATCCGTTGCGTGAGGCCGCTCTTGCCGAGGTTGAGCGCTGCACGCGCCTGCCCAACATCCGCGGCCTAAAGTTGCACTTCGCCAACAGCGGCGTGAACCTGCGTAATGCCGACCACGCTTCAAAGCTGGCGCAAGTCTTCGCTGCAGCCAATTCCGCTGGTGCCCCGATCATCGTCCACATGCGGTTGCGTACCTCGAGCACCGACGCTTACGGAGCCGAGGATGCGCAGCTGTTCATCGATAAGCTGCTCCCGGCCGCCCCGAACGTCGCGGTCCAGATCGCCCACCTTGCCGGCGCGGGGAGTTTTCCCGAGGACGCGGAGATGGCCATGAACGTTTTCGCCGAGGCGATCTCGAGAGACGATTCACGGACTCGCAATGTCTACTTCGACGTGACGACCGTGGCGATGAGCGGCACCACCAAGGCAGACGGCGACTATATCGCCAAGGCGATCAGGAGTGTCGGCGTCGAGCGTGTGCTTTTCGGCAGTGACGCGCCTTTCGAAGGCAATCCGCCCCCTGGAGAGGCGTGGTCCCTGTTCACAAACAAAGTGCCGCTGAGCGAGGCTGAGTTCCGGACAATCGCAAACAACGTCGCGCCTTACGCCCGCAACAACTCACGCAACGCGCGATAGAGCGAAAATGAGCAGGAACCCCGCCGCCATAGCGATCGCGGCCGACTGGTTGAATTGATGGCTTTCCGCCTCGGGCACCAGCTCGGTGACTGACAGATAGAACATGCCGCCCGCGCCCGCCGCCAGCAGCAAGCCGAGCGCGGACGGCGACAGGTCGCGAAGCAAGAGCCAGCCGGCAAGCGCGGACACGAACAGGCTGAAGCCGATCAGGCTCGTCCAGAAAAAGATTCGCCGCGATGGCCGCGGCCCATGCCGGGCCAACACCAGTTCGCCGATGCTCATCGATTCGGCGAGATTGTCGATAATGATGGCAAGCCCGACCATCGCGCCGAGCGTCGGGTCGGTTGCCGCGGCGACGCCGATGGTGAGCCCTTCGACCACTTCTTCGGCGCTGGTGCCGCCGGCGAGCACGGTGACCGCGTCGCCGCGTCCGTTCCGCCGCTGGCTTTGCCGCAGCGCCCATCGCCGCTGCTCGGCATGCTCGCCAGCGGTTACGCCGCGGTGGATGAAGAGATCGAGGCCATAGAGCAGGCCGAAACCAACCACGAAGCCGATCAGCGCGATTGGCAGCGACGCCGAGTCCGTCGCCCGCGGCAGCATCTCGAACGCGAACGTGGCGAGCATCACTCCGGCAGCGAAGCCCACCGCGACTGACAGAAGCAGAGTCGTCGGCTTGCGAACCAGGCCCAAGGCTCCCCCGAGCGGCGAAGCCAAAGCGCCGGCGGCGGCGATGAGCAAAAGCAGTCCGAAATCCGATGGCATGACGTGTCTAGGCCAGGCTTTTTGACGCCTGCTCATAGACGTCCTTCGACAGGCCCTCTGCGGCGGCGATCCGCTCAAGCTCGGCGCGCATCAGCGCGGCGCGCTGTTCCTCGAACCGGCGCCAGCGGCCGAGCGGCGGCAGCAGCCGGGCGGCAACCTGCGGGTTGAGCCTGTCGGCAGCGAGGATCAGGTCGGCGAGGAAGCGGTAGCCGCGGCCGGACGAATCATGGAACACCCACTGGTTCATTCCGAACGCACCCGCCAGCGACCGCAGCCGGTTGGGGTTCGACGGGTTGAACTGCGGGTGCTTCGCCAGCGCTTCGACCTGAGCAAGCGCGTCCGCGCGCTGCGCCGACGCCTGGACCGCGAACCATTTGTCGATGACCAGCGGATCATCCTCGAAGCGCTCGTAAAATGCGCGCAAGGCCTGATCGCGCTGTTCCGCTTCCAGCGATGCCAGCACCGTCAAGGCGCCCTGCCGGTCGGTCATGTTGTCGGCCGAATCGAACTGCGCCTTGGCGAGTTCGGCGCCCTGTACCGGATCGCCGGCCGCGAGCAGTCCGAGGGCGACGGTGCGCAGCCGGCGCGCGCCCTTGGCTTCGCGGCTGACGTCGTCGCCTGACAGGCCCGAGGGGCGCTGTGCGTTCGTCAACTCGCCTAGCATCGCCCGGCCGATCGCCGAGCGAAGCTTCTCGCGGGCGGCGTGGATCGCATCCGGATCGACCACGGTCATCCGGTCACCGATCATGCTTTCGTTCGGCGGGAGGATCGCCTCCGCCTTATAAGCGGAATCGAGTGCGTTGGAGCGCAGCGTGTCGGCGACCGCGCGGACGACCGGCCCCAGGTCGGGCGCGCCGCCGTCCGCCTCGGCGACCAGCCAGCGCATCATCAGCTCCTGGATCGCCTCGTAGCGGGCAAAGGGGTCGGTGTCTGTCGCCGCGAGCTTCTCGAGCTCGCCGTCGCGCCGCTCGACGTCGACGTTCACGGGCGCCGAAAAGCCGCGGTTGATCGACAGCAAGGCCGGCTCGGCAATGTCCTCGAACGTGACTTTGGTCTCGGCCTGGTCGAGCAGGATCAGCCGCTCCGGCGCGATCTCGGCGCCGCTGGCCTCGCCGATCAGCGCAGTCCTCAGCGGAATCGCCATCGGCTGCTTGACCGGCTGGCCAGGGGTTGGCGGAACGCTCTGGCCGAGGTGGAGCACGACCCTGCCGCCGGCCTGTTCGAGCCGCGCCGTGACGCGCGGCGTCCCTGCCTGCGAATACCACAGCTTGAGGTGCGACAAATCGGCTCCGCTGGCGTCCTCCAGCGCCTGGACGAAATCGTCGCAGGTCGCGGCCTCGCCGTCATGCCGGTCGAAATACAAATCGGTGCCGGCGCGGAATTTCTCGGGGCCGAGCAAGCTGTGCATCATGCCGATCAGCTCGGCGCCCTTGTTGTAGACGGTTGCCGTGTAGAAGTTCGAAATCTCGATATAGGAATCGGGCCGGACCGGGTGCGCGAGCGGCCCCGAATCCTCCTGGAACTGGAAGGCGCGAAGCGTCCGCACATCGTCGATCCGCCGGACCGCGGGGCTGCCGATGTCGGCCGAAAAGCATTGGTCGCGATAGACGGTGAAGCCTTCCTTGAGGCTGAGCTGGAACCAGTCGCGGCAGGTGACCCGATCGCCCGACCAATTGTGGAAATATTCGTGGGCGACGACCCGGGCGATATTGTCGAAGTCGGTGTCGGTGGCGGTGTCGGGATCGGCCAGAATATAGGCCGAGTTGAAGATGTTGAGGCCCTTGTTCTCCATGGCCCCCATGTTGAAGTCGGACACGGCGACGATGTTGAACAAATCGAGGTCATATTCGCGGCCGTAGACCCGCTCGTCCCACGCCATCGCCTGCTTGAGGCTCGCCATCGCGTGGGCGGTTTTCGCCAAGTCGGCTTCGCGCACCCAGATGCCGAGCTCGACGGTTCGGCCGGACATGGTGGTGAAGCTGTCGCGATTCGCCTTGAGGTCGCCGGCGACAAGCGCGAACAGGTAGCAGGGCTTGGGGAACGGGTCCTCCCATTCGGCCCAGTGCCGGCCGTCGTCCGACTCGCCTGAAGCGACCGGATTGCCGTTGGTCAGGAGCACCGGGAATTGGCCGCGGTTCGCCTCCATCCGGACGCGATATTTGCTGAGCACGTCGGGCCGATCGGGGAAGAAGGTGACGCGCCGGAAGCCCTCGGCCTCACACTGGGTGCAAAGGATTTCGCCGGAAGCATAAAGACCCATCAGTCTTGTGTTGGCCGCCGGGTTGATCTCGACCTCGGTCTCGACTGTCGCTTGTTGGCCGGTCAGCGAAATGACCAGCGCCGAACCGTCCATCCGCCATTCCGAATCCTCGCCGTCGACCGCGACCCTGACCGGCACGATCCCATCGCCGTCGAGCCGCAAAGGCCGGTCGTGGGTCCCGTTGCGCTCGACAATGAGCTTGGCGCGCACTCGCGTCGCCTGCGGATCGAGGTCGAACGCCAGCTCGATGTCCGGCACGAGCCAGTCGGGCGGGCGGTAATCCTCGCGCCGGATGGTGACATGGGTGGGGCTCTGCGGAGCTTCCGCATTCACTCGGACATCGGCCATGGCCGTGTGCCTAGGCAGGCGCGGCCGGCTGTGCAATGCAATGGCGGGATTTGGGGATGGGGGATTGGATGAGCCTGCTTTTGACCACCGCCGCGGCGGTCCAGGGTTTCGACCCGGAACTGGCGACACGCGCCTATCTCGACACGCTGCAGGGCGCGGCTCGGGCCAAGTCCGATTCCTATTTCGAAGGCGGCTACTGGCTGCCGCTGTGGGGCGCGGTGGTTGCAGTCGCTGCCTACTGGGTCATGCTTCACTTCCGCTGGTCGGCAAAGTGGAGCGAATGGTCGAAGCGCGTCACCAGGCATCGCTGGCTGCAGCCGGCGCTCTACGCCCTGCCCTTCACTATCGCGGGCGCGCTGCTGACCTTGCCGTGGACGATCTACGTCGGCTTTGTGCGGGAGCACCAATATGGCCTGTCCAACCAGAGCTTCGTCGAATGGCTGACCGAATGGGGCATCCTGCTGGGCGTCGGGCTGGTCACCGGCGCGATCTTCTTCGCCATCATCTATGCGGTGATCCGCAACAGCCCGAAGCGCTGGTGGCTTTGGGGGACCGCGGCGACCACTGTCCTGCTTGCGGTCATGATCCTGCTGGCGCCCGTCTTCCTAGAACCCCTGCTCAACAAATATACGCCGATGGAAGCCGGGCCGGTCCGTTCGGAAATCCTGCGCATCGCCCATGAGCAGGGCATCCCCGCCGACGACGTCTATGTCGTCGACGCTT
Organism: uncultured Sphingomonas sp.; assembly: GCA_946886845.1. The sequence goes on from CAMPJH010000015.1 coordinate 10,739, forward strand.
CCAAGCAGACCAAGCGGATTTCCGCCAACGTCTCGGGCCTTGGACCGACGATCCGAATCGCCCTCAACGACAATTTGCTCAATCGCTCGAACCTGGCCGGGATCAAGGCGGTCATGGGCCATGAGATGGGCCATTATACGCTCAGCCACATCCAGAAGCTGCTGCTCTACCTGACGCTGATGGCGCTTGCCGCCTTCCTGATCACTTATTGGACGGTGCCGAAACTGCTGGCCCGCTATGGCGAGCGCTGGGGCGTCCGGGATATCGCCGACCCGGCTTCGGCGCCGGTGCTTTGGGGCGTGCTGGCGGTGCTCGCCGTGCCGGGCGGGCTGATCTTCAACAGCGTCATCCGTCACCACGAGAGCGAGGCCGACGCCTTTGGTCTGGAGGCAGCGCGCGAGCCCGACGGCTTCGCGATGACCGCCATGCAGCTCAGCGAGTATCGCAAGATAGAGCCAAGCGCGATCGAGGAAATCATCTTCTACGACCATCCGTCCGGCCGCACACGGGTGCGAATGGCGATGGAGTGGAAGGCGCGGCACCTCGACGAGCTTCCGCCCGAGCAGCGGCGGATCATCGTCATGACCGCCGACGGCAAGGCGAACTAGCCGGCGTCGGGCGCGGCGACGACCGAGCGCGGCCGGCTCAGGGCGGCTATCATTCCGCCGAGCGCGAGCAGCGCTCCGGCAGCCGCCAGCGGGCTCCAGCGATAGCCCTCGAACAGGGTCGACAATGCCATGGCGATGATCGGGACGAGCACGCTCGAATAGGCCGCCTTGGCCGGGCCGATCTTGCGCACCACCGGATAATAGAGGCTGAAGGTCAGCACCGAGGCCGGCAGCGCCAGATAGACCAGGCCGAGCCAATAGCCGGGGCGCGCCTCGATGACCGGCGGGCCGGCCATGACAAGCGCGACCGCGACATTGATGGCGGCGCCGATCCCCATCGACCAGGCGAGCAGGCTGAACAACGGGAAGCGGCGGACCTTGGGCCGGGCTTGGAACACGTTCGCGGCCGCCGCGGCGACCATCCCGACCAAAGTGAAGGCGAGACCGACAAGCAGCTCGCCGACGCGCGTGGAATTGATGTTGAATTCATGCGCGAACAGCATGGCGATGCCGATGATCGCGATCAAAGAGCTCCAGAGGAATCGGCCGGTCGGGCGGTGGCCGAGGAATGCCCAGGCAAGCAAGGTGCTGGGGATTAGCAGCAGCGCGAAGAAGGTGGCGACGACGCCCGAGGTGATGTGCTGCTCGGCGAGATAGACGGCGTTGAAGTTGATGCTGAACTGGGACAGGCCGATGACCGCCGCGGCAATCATGCCGCCTCTGCCGAGCCGCAACTCATCGCCCCGCCACCAGGCGACCGCCGCCATCGCCGTTGCGGCAATGATGAAGCGATAGGCGACCGACCATTGCGGCGGCACCGGCCCGAGCTGGTCGCGGATGACGATCCAGGTCGATCCCCAGATGCCGGTGAAGATGATGAACGGAATGACGACCGAGAGGTCGACGCGGCGATCAGTCACAGGGCGCGGATCGCCGCGGCGAGCTTGTCGACCGCCTCGCCCTGCTGGTCCCAGCTGGTCACCAACCGAATTTCGCCTGGCCCCCAATCGTAGAAATCGAAGCCGTCCGAGCGCAGCGCCGCCGCTTCCTCGGGGCTGGCGCGAAGGAAGACCTCATTGGCTTCGACCGCATGGACGAGCCGGTCGGGCGCCGCCTTGGCTAGCGCCTGCGCGGCGGCGTTCGCGGCCCGCCCATTGTCGAGCCACAGATCGTCCTCGAGCAGCGCCAGGATCTGCGCCGCGAGCATCCGGCCCTTGGACGACAGGTGCCCGGCCCGCTTGCGGCGCACCGCGACCTCGTCGGCAAGCTCGGTCCGGAACAGGATCAGGGCCTCGGCATTGAGCCCGCCATTCTTGATGAACCCGAACGACAAGGCGTCGACCCCGGCGCGCCAGGTCAGGTCGGCGGGACTCTCCCCGGTCGTTGCCACCGCATTGGCGAAGCGCGCGCCGTCCATGTGCAGGCTGAGGCCTCGCGATCGCGCCAGCTCGCCGATCGCCGCAACTTCGCCGGCGCGGTAAGCGAGGCCACATTCGGTGGCGTTGGTGATCGAGATTGCCGCCGGCTGCACCTGATGGACGTCGTCACGAATCCGGTCACAGGCGGCGGCAACGGCGTCCCGCGTGATCTTCGCGCCAGGTCCGTCGAGCAGCATCAGCTTGGCGCCGCCGGTGAAGAAGCCCGGCGCGCCCGCCTCGTCGACCTCGATATGCGCGTCCTTGTGGCAGAGAATGCCGCGGTAGGGCGGGCACAGCGCGGCGAGCGCCAGGCAATTGGCGGCGGTGCCGGTGCTCACCCATAGCGCCCGCACTTCGGTCTCGAACAAGTCGGAAAAAGCGCCGTCGAGGCGGCTGCTCCACTCGTCGCCGTCATACGGCGCGTCGAGCCGGTTCGATCGTTCAATCGCCTCGATCACCTTCGGGTGGGCGGCGGCCGCATTGTCCGAGACGAAGCGCATGCGCCGCCCCAACCCTATCGGCCCGGCGATGGCAAGGTCAGATAATCGACACGCCGGCGGGGCCGAAGCCGAGCCGCGCGGTCAGCAGGGCGCGGAACACGTTGTAGCCGCCGGTGCCGGGGAAAAAGGCATGGAAGAAGATCTGCGACGTGCCGTCTGGCCCTTGCGCGATCGACGGATGACCGGGCGCCGACCAGCTCTTGCCCGACCTGATCAGCGGCTCCTCCCGCTTGCGGAACGGCCCGAGCGGATGGTTGGCGACCGCGACCCCGATGCCATATGCGGGATCGGTGAAGTCGTTGGCGGCGTAGAATAGCCAGTAGCGCCCGTCCTGCTTCCACAGAAACGGCCCTTCGACCAAATGCCCTTCCCACTCTAGGTCATTGGAAAGCACGGTTACTGGCGAGCCGACAAAGCTTTCGCCATCGGCCGACAGGCGCTGCGCCATGATCGGGGTGCGCATCGCGTCGATCACCTCCTGCGCGTCGCCGGAGCTTTCGAGCATTTCGCGCAGCCGCTTCCACGATCCGACCGCGGCGCGGATGAAGGTCTGCATCAGGAAGAAGCGCTCGATCGGGCGACGCGGCGCGGCCCAGGGCACCACCGCGGCAGCGAAGCGCGCAGTGCGGCGGTCCTGCTCGGAGCTGAAAATTCGGTCGATCAGCTCGGGCCGTTCGCGCAGCAAGGCGGCAAGCTTGCGCGGCCAGATGCCGTTGCGGTCCTCCTTCCAGAACAAATAACGCTCGCCGTCCTCGTCGACGAACAAGTGGCCGTCGATCACTCCGCCGGTCAGCAGCGGCCGGCCGAGATCGGCCCACGGCCCCTGCGGCGACTTGGCTTTGGCAAGCCCGATCCCCAGCACATGCGACCTGTCGCGCGCCGTGTAGACCAGCCAATATTCGTCGCCGACGCGGGCAATCTCGGGCGCCCAAAAATCGCCGCTTCGAACGCCGTAGGTCGTCCACTCGGGTGCCTCACCCTCGGCGAAACAGAAGCCGACGTGCCGCCACTGCACGAGGTCGTCCGAGTGCAGCAGCGGAAAAGCGTCGAGCGCGTCGTTCGATGTCGCAGTGAGGTAATATCCCTCGTCGGTCTTGATGACGGCCGGATCGCCATAGCCGGAGAGGATTTTCGGGTGGATGGATTCGGTCAGCAGCGGCCGCCACGGTGGGTCGTCGGAATCGCCGGCGGCTGCGGCGGGGGTCTCGGGCAGCCGGGTGCCGAAATCCTCGCCGAGCTGCGCATAGAATTTCAAGAAATCCCCCTGGTCGCGTCCGGAGAGGGCATAAACCTTGGTCTTTCCGCCGCCTCGAACGGCAATCGTCAGGCCTTCGCCGTCATCGGCCAGCTCGACGTCGAAATGCGTGAGTTCGGCAGCCACGGAGGCGCGGGACTGGGCCTTCCGCCGCCTCAGATTCTCGCGCAACGCTGCAGCAAGCCGTTGTTCGCGCTCGCCTTTTCTTGAGTCGTCCTTCTCTTTCACCGATCCCATTTAGCTGTTCACGTCGGGTTGACAGTCCGACCGCCGAATGGCCATAGGCGCCCTTCCTCCGACAGAGTGCTGCCGTAGCTCAGTGGTAGAGCGCATCCTTGGTAAGGCTGAGGTCGTGAGTTCAATCCTCACCGGCAGCACCATTTCCCCAACGTCTGGCTAAATCGGAGCGCAAGCCCGCTCGAGCCAGGCGCGGTCGGCGCCTTCAAGCTTCGGGCCGATCTTCTCCAGCACCTGTGCGTGATAATCGTTGAGCCAGTCGATCTCGGCCGGCGACAGCATCTCTTTGACCACCAAGCGCCGATCGATCGGCGCGAAGGTCAGGGTCTCGAAACCGAGCGTCTCTTTCTCTGCGCCCGCGATCTCCTTCTCGACTACCAGCACCAGATTTTCGATCCGGATGCCGTATTCGCCGGTTTTGTAATAGCCGGGCTCGTTGGAGATGATCATGCCGGGCGCCAGCGGCTCATCGCCGCCGGACTGCGAGCTGGTCACAGGCGCGATCCGCTGCGGGCCTTCGTGGACGGCGAGGAAGCTGCCGACGCCGTGACCGGTGCCGTGGGCGTAATCCAGTCCGGCCTGCCACAAGGGCCGTCGGGCGAAGCTGTCGAGCTGGGTGCCGCGAGTCCCTTTGGGAAAGACGGCAGTCGCGACGGCGATGTGGCCCTTGAGCACGCGAGTGAAGCGGTCGCGCATTTCGTCGGTCGGTTCGCCGATCGGCACGGTGCGGGTGATGTCGGTGGTGCCATCGACATATTGGCCGCCCGAATCGATCAGATAGAGGGTGCCGGTTTCGAGCTTGCGGTTGGTCTTCTCGCTCGACTTGTAATGGACGATGGCGCCGTTCGGTCCGGCGCCCGAAATCGAATCGAACGACAGGTCGCGTAGCTCCGGCGATTCGCGGCGCAACGCCTCGAGCTTGTCGGAAGCGATCAGCTCGTCGACCTGGCCGCCCGGCGCTTCCTCGTCGATCCAGCGGAGGAACCGGGCGACGGCGACGCCGTCGCGCTCCTGCGCCGCTTTCTGCCCGGCAATTTCGACCGGGTTCTTGAGCGCTTTGGGCAGAATGGTCGGGTCGCGCAGCGGCAGGATTTTCGCGCCGGCCTTGTCGAGCGCGTCGAAGATCGCCGCCACAGACCGCTCGGGGTCGACCGCTACCGTCTTGCCGCCGAGCTCGCCGAGCGCCGCCTCGAAGGCATGGCGGTCGTGCAGGCGCACTCCGTTGCCGAGGTGCTGGCGGACGTCCGGGCCGACCTTCTCGTCGGCGACGAACAAATCGGCGGTGCCGTCCGAATGGACGATTCCGTAAGCCAGCGCGACGGGGGTGCGGTGGACGTCCTGCCCACGGACGTTGAACAGCCAGGCGATCGAATCGAGCGGCGCGATAACCGCCGCGTCGGCGTTCTTCGACTCCAACCACTCGGCGATCTCGGTGCGTTTCTCGGCCGAGCTCTTGCCCGCATATTCGTCGGGCTGGACGACCAGCCGCGCCTTCGACGCTTCGGGCTTGTCGATCCACACCTTGTCGATCGGATTCTCGCCGACCGCGACCAGCTCGGCGCAGCGGCTGGCGAGCGCTTCCCTGGCGCGTTTGACCCAGTCTCGGGTGTGCAGCCACGGGTCGTAGCCAATCCGCGCGCCTTCGCGCGCATGGTCCTTCAGCCAGTCGGTGACGCTGGTTTCCGGAACCGATTGGTAGCTCCATTCCCTGTCGCTGACCTGACTTCGGACCTGCAGCGTGTAGCGGCCGTCGACGAAGATCGCCGCTTCCTCCGGCAGCACGACGGCTGAGCCGGCCGAGCCCTGGAAGCCGGTCAGCCACGCCAGCCGCTGGGCGTAGCTGCCGACATATTCGCTCATATGCTCGTCGGTCAGCGGCACGA
>CAMPJH010000016.1 GCA_946886845.1 uncultured Sphingomonas sp.
TCCGAGGGCCTCGGCGGCTTCCTCGACCTCCTCATCGGTCGGAGGCTCGGGAAGCTCGTCTTCGCCCGGCGCGAGGCTGTCGTCGGGGATGCCGGGGCCGGTACCGGCGATCGTCTCGTCGATCGGCTCGGCATTCGGCCCGGTGCTGATCTTTTCCCTGTCGTCGATCATCGTCCTGCTCCTCCCATGAAAAGCGCTACCGGCGCTTCGAGGTTCCTTCTCGTTGCGGAACTTCGGTGCGCCGCCCATATACCGATCATGACTCGTTCTCTCCCGCTTCTCCCGCTTCGTGACATCGTCGTTTTCCCGCAGCGGATCGTGCCCCTGTTCGTCGGCCGCGAGAAATCCGTGGCCGCGCTCGAGGCGGCGATGGGCGCCGACAAGGAGCTGTTCCTGGTCGCCCAGCTCGATCCGGCCGAGGACGATCCCGGCCGCGACGATTTGTACGATCTCGGCGTCGTCGCCACCGCGATGCAGCTTCTGAAGCTTCCCGACGGCACCGTCCGGGTGCTGGTCGAGGGCGTCAAGCGGGCCAAGCTGGTCGACCTGGTCGAGCGCGACGGCTTTGTCACCGCCGAAATCGAGGAAGTAGCGGAGGAAGCCGCCGACGGCCCGGAAACGCAGGCGCTGATGCGCTCGGTCGTCGAGCAGTTCGACAATTATGCCAAGCTCAACAAGCGACTTCCGCCCGAAACCGGGATCCAGCTGGCCGAGATCGAGGATGCGTCGGTGCTCGCCGACGCGGTCGCCTCCAACCTTTCGATCAAGGTCGCCGACAAGCAGGCGCTGCTCGGCGAGCTCAACCCCGCCCGGCGCATGGAAATGGTGTTCGCCTTCATGGAAGGCGAGCTGGGGGTCCTCCAGGTCGAGAAGAAGATCCGAAGCCGGGTCAAGCGGCAGATGGAGAAGACCCAGCGCGAATATTATTTGAACGAGCAGTTGAAAGCGATCCAGCGCGAGCTCGGCAACGAAGGCGAGGAGGGCGGCGACGAGCTGGCCGAGCTGGCGGGCAAGATCCGCAAGGCCAAGCTGTCCAAGGAGGCGCGGACCCGGGCCAATGCCGAACTGAAGAAGCTGAAGGCGATGGCGCCGATGTCGGCCGAGGCGACGGTCGCGCGCAATTACCTCGACGTCCTGCTCGGCCTGCCGTGGGGCAAGAAGTCCAAGGTCAAAAAGGATATCGCCGAGGCGCAGCGGATCCTGGACGAGGACCATTACGGCCTCGAGAAGGTCAAGGACCGCATCGTCGAATATCTCGCCGTCCAGGCGCGGACCAACAAGCTGAAGGGGCCGATCCTGTGCCTCGTCGGCCCGCCAGGCGTCGGCAAGACCTCGCTCGGCCGCTCGATCGCCCGGGCCACCGGCCGCGAATTCGCCCGCCAGTCATTGGGCGGCGTTCGCGACGAAGCGGAAATCCGCGGCCATCGCCGCACCTACATCGGCTCGCTTCCCGGCAAGATCATCTCCAACCTGAAGAAAGCCGGGACATCCAACCCGTTGTTCCTGCTCGACGAAATCGACAAGCTCGGCCAGGACTTCCGCGGCGACCCGTCATCGGCGCTGCTCGAGGTGCTCGACCCTGAGCAGAACTCAAAGTTCCAGGACCATTATCTCGAGCTCGACTATGATTTGTCGGACGTGATGTTCGTCACCACCGCCAACTCGCTCGACATGCCGCAGCCGCTGATGGACCGGATGGAGATCATCCGCCTCGAGGGCTATACCGAGCATGAGAAGCTCGAGATCGCCAAGCGCCACCTGATCCCCAAGCAGATGGAAGCCCATGGCCTGAAGGAAGGCGAGCTCGAATTCACCGACGGCGGCCTGCGCGCGATCCTGCGCTATTACACCCGCGAAGCCGGCGTCCGGACCCTCGAGCGGGAGCTGGCCAAGGTGGCCCGCAAGGCGCTTCGCCACATCCTCGAAGGCAAATATGAGAACGTACAGGTCCTCGAGGACAATATTCACGAGTTCCTCGGAGTCCGCCGCTACCGCTACGGGATCGGCGAAGAAGAGGACCAGATCGGCGCCGTCACCGGCCTCGCCTGGACCGAGGTCGGCGGCGAGCTACTGACCATCGAAGCGGTCACGGTGCCGGGCAAAGGCCAGATCAAGACCACCGGCAAGCTCGGCGAAGTGATGCAGGAATCGATCCAGGCGGCGATGAGCTTCGTCAAGGCGCGCTCGCCGTCGTTCGGGGTGAAGCCGAACCTGTTCGCCCGCAAGGACATCCACGTCCACTTGCCCGAAGGCGCGGTGCCCAAGGACGGCCCGTCGGCGGGCGTAGGGATGGTCACCGCGATGATCTCGACCCTGACCGGGATCCCGGTCCGACGCGACGTCGCGATGACCGGCGAGGTCACCCTTCGCGGCCGAGTACTGCCGATCGGCGGCTTGAAGGAGAAGCTGCTTGCCGCGCTCCGCGGCGGAATCACGACGGTGCTGATCCCGGCCGAGAATGAAAAAGACCTGGCCGAGATCCCGGCGTCGGTGAAGGACGGCCTCGAGATTGTCCCGGTCAGCCATGTCGACGAGGTTCTCGCCCGGGCGCTGACCGAACCAGTCCGGCCGATCGAGTGGACCGACGCCGACGAACATGCGGTCGAGCCGCCGCCTTCGGCGACGCCCGGAGACGCCGCCGTCCGCCACTAGGCTTTACTTCGCGGCAGAGTCTTGCCTTTAGTCTTCGGCAAGATTGCGCGAGTCCCGCGCGGGAGACGGGGAGCAGCGAGCCGATGAACAAGCAGGAACTGATCGGCCATGTCGCCGACCGCGCGGGCCTTAGCAGGAACGATGCTTCGCGGGCGGTCGAAACGATGCTCGAGGTAATCACCTCGGCGCTCAAGCGCGGCGACGAGGTCCGGCTGGTCGGTTTCGGCAATTTCTCGGTCACCCGCCGCAAGGCCTCGACCGGCCGCAACCCGCGCACCGGCGAGCCGATGCAGATCAAGGCGACCTCGCAGCCCAAGTTCCGCCCCGGCAAAGTCCTCAAGGACGCGGTTCAGAGCTAGGCTGGACAGCTGGCCGGCGGTGCCTATATCCGCCCCAATCCCCGAGCATGGGCGCGTAGCTCAGCGGTAGAGCACACCCTTCACACGGGTGGGGTCACAGGTTCAATCCCTGTCGCGCCCACCATGCTTCGAAATGCTATTCGAGATAGGCCGGCTGGAAGCTGGCGATCCGGCGCAGCTCGGACCAGTCGCGAAAGGCGATCTCGCGGCCGCTCCGCTCGATCAGGCCCTGGCGCTCGAGGTCGGCGAGGACCCGGTTGACGTTGACCGAAGTCTGGCCGGTGATGTCGGCGATCTGTTGCTGGGTGAAGGGATTGACCATCTGCTCGTGCTCGGCGTCGATGCCGCTCCGCGCCGCCGTTTCGCACAGCAGATGCGCGACCCGGGCGGTGGAGTCGCGGCGGCCGCAACTGACGAGCCACTCATAGCCGATCGCCTCGTTGCGCTGGATCAGCCGCCAGAAAAAGCGGCCGAGCTCGGGATTTTTCTCGACGATCGGGTCGAAATCCGCTGCATGCCCGACCATCACCTCGCTTCGGACGATGGCCTGGATGCCGTAGCTGGCGGCGCCTTCGCGCGGCAAAATCCCCTCGCCGGGAAAGCGAAGCGCGACGATTTGGCGGCGGGCCGAGCCTTCGGTCTTGAACTTGGCGAGGATTCCGGAGCGGACGAACATCACCTCGTCGCGCGGCGCGCCAGGATCGCGAAACGGCCGCCTGGGATCGACCTGGACGACCCTGTGCGGCATGTTTTCGAGGATCTCGGCGAGGTCGGGACGCAGGCCTGCCGAGATCAAAGTCTCTTTGAGCGACACGCGCGGAGCGGCCGCGGCCCTCGGCCGGCGACTCGATAGCATTCCCGTCTCTCCCCGCCGCACGATGAGCCTAGTGGCGGGTCCGCGCAAGCCGAAACGGCTGCGCAAGTTTCGCAATTGAAGTTAGAAAAACGTCTTTAGTTCGTCGCGCAGCTGTCCGATCCGGTCGGGAGCGAGGTCGATCGCGGACTTCAATTCGGGTGGTCCCGGCCAGCCTTCGTCCGCGAACGTCATGCCGTTCCACTCGCGAGGCCCGGAAAAGCGCGGGATGACGTGGAAATGGACGTTGGGGTCGACCATCATCAGCATCAAATAATTGATCCGCTCATAGCCGACGAAGCGGGCAAGGGCGGATTCGATGGCTCGGACGACCGCCGCCTGCTCGGCGAAGGCCTCGTCGGGAAGGTCCGAAAATGCTGTCGCGTCGCTGGTTGCGGCGAGGACCAGCGAACCCAAAGTCACCTGTGCCGGGCGAAGCAGGACGGCCCAATGGTCCCACTGCCGGATCAGGGTCTCCGGATAGCCGAATTTGCGCATTGTCGCGTTGGCCATCTTGCCTCCGTTCGGGTTGCGTTCACGGGCCGCCAACCCTAAGGAGCGCGCGCGCTTTGGGGAACCTTTCAACGGGTTCGTTCGGGCGCGCCGTGGCGATCGTAGCTCAGCTGGTTAGAGCACTGGTTTGTGGTACCAGGGGTCGGGGGTTCAAGTCCCCTCGGTCGCCCCATCATTCTTCTTAAGCGGGACCGATCCACATCCATGAAAACGCCTTGGGACTATCCCGACTTCGACGCGCATGAGGTCCTCCATTTCGTCGACCAGCCCGAGCACGGCTTGCGCGCGATCATCGCCATCCATTCGACCCACCTCGGGCCGGCGGCGGGCGGGGCGCGTTTCTGGCATTATGAGGATGCCGACCTGGCGCTGACCGACGCGCTCAGGCTGTCGCGGGGCATGAGCTACAAGAATGCGATGGCCGGGCTTCCGCTCGGCGGCGGCAAGGCAGTGATCCTGGCGCCTGCGGAGCGCCGCAAGTCGCCGGAGCTGCTCGCCGCGTTCGGCAAGGCGGTCGACCGTTTGTGCGGCCGCTACATCACCGCCGAGGACGTCGGCATGAGCGTCGCCGACATGGTCGAGATCCGCCGCCAGACCAAATATGTCGCCGGTCTTCCGAACGAAGGTGGTGTTGGAGGCGACCCGGGACCGCACACCGCGCTGGGTACGTTCCTGGGGATCAAGGCGGCGGTCAAGCGCGCGCTCGGCAAGGACAGCGTCGAAGGGCTGCACATCGCCGTCCAGGGCGCCGGCAGCGTCGCGACGGGCGTTGCGATGCACGCCGCCAGCGAGGGCGCGAAACTGTCGATCGCCGACGTCGATGGGGCGAAGGCGAAAAAGCTCGCGGAAATGGCCGGCGGCGAAGTCGTCGACCCGGCCGAGATCCTGTTCCTCGAGGCCGACGTCGTCAGCCCCAACGCGCTTGGCGCGATCCTCGACGAGGAAAGCATCGCCAGACTGCGCGCTCCGATCGTCGCCGGGGCCGCCAACAACCAGCTCGCCAAGCCGGTCGACGGCGCTTTCCTCAACGAACGCGGAATCCTCTATGCGCCCGACTATGTGATCAACGCCGGCGGGATCATCAACGTCTGCACCGAATATCTCGGCGACGGCGATGCCAGCCTGGTACGCGAACGGATTGAGGCGATACCGCAGCGGCTCGAGCAAATCTGGGCGGAGAGCGCCGCGACCGGCCGCAACCCCGCCGCCGTCGCCGACGACATGGCGCAGCGGCTGATCGGGCGAGGGTAGGCCCGGCCGCCATGCATGCGCTCGCCAATCCGGCGCGGTTCCTGCGGATCGCCAGGCCGGCGACCGGATGGCTGCTGGCGATCGGCATGGCTTTGACGCTGGCCGGGCTTGCCGGCGGGCTGATCCTGACTCCGCCCGATTATCTGCAGGGCGAGACGGTGCGGATCCTCTACGTCCATGTCCCGGCCGCCTGGCTGGGAATGGCCGGCTGGGCGGGACTAGCCGCGGCCGCGGTCAGCCAGATCGTGTGGCGGCACCCGCTCGCTGCCGTTGCCGGGCGCGCGATCGCTCCGGCCGGGGCGACATTCACCGCCATCTGCCTGGTCACCGGATCGATCTGGGGGCGGCCGACCTGGGGGACGTGGTGGGAATGGGACGGCCGGCTGACGTCGATGCTGATCCTGCTGTTCCTCTATCTCGGCTATATCGCGCTGGGCTCGGCCGAGCGCGAGCGCGGCGGCGAAGGGCGGATCACCGCGTTGTTCGGGCTGGTCGGGGCGATCAACCTGCCGATCATCCATTATTCGGTGATGTGGTGGCGGACGCTTCACCAGGGCCAGAGCATCGGCGTCGGCGGCTCGACGATCGATCCATCGATCCTGTGGCCGCTGCCGCTGGCGTTCGTCGGCTTCGCCTGCCTGTTCGCGGCGGCCAGCCTGATGAGCATGCGCGCCGAGCTTGCCCGGGCTCGGGTCGAGGCGCGGTTGCGGAGGGCGGCGAGCGAATGAACCAGTGGGCGTTCGTCATCGCCGCTTATGCGGTCACGATCCTGGCGGTTGGCGGGCTTTTGCTGCTGTCCTTCGCAAGGATGCGCCGCGCCGAGGCCGAGGCCGACAAGCTTCGCAAATGATCGCCAAGCCGAAGCATCAGCGGCTGGTGCTGGTCATCGTCGCGGCGGCCGCAATCGTCGGCGCGGCGCTGCTGGCGATGTGGGGCCTGAAGGACCGCGCCGCCTATTTCTACACGCCCGCCGAGATCGCCGCCGGCAAGGCCGCGATCGGCCAGCCAATCCGGCTCGGCGGGATGGTCGAGGAAGGGTCGATCGAGCGCCTGCCAGACGGAGTGACGATTCGGTTCCGGATCGGTGACGGCGCTGGCCAGGTGCCGGTGCTGTTCCGCGGAATCGTCCCCGACCTGTTCCGCGAAGGCAGCGGCGCTGTGGCTGAGGGACGGTTGGCTGAGGATGGGACGTTCGTCGCCGACAACATCCTCGCCAAGCATGACGAGCGCTACATGCCGCCCGAGCTCGGCAACGAGGCCGCCGAGCACAAGGCGGCCAAGACGGTCGAACGGTGATCGCCGAAGCCGGCCTTGCCGCGCTTTGGCTGGCGGCGGCGCTTGCACTTTTGCAGCTGTTACTCGCGTTTGGGCCGGCGGCGGCGGCTCGCGGTCGGCCGATGCGGGCTGTGGCGATCGTGCAGGGCGGCCTGACCCTGTTCGCGATGGTCATGCTGCTGATGGTATTCGCCCGCACCGACCTGTCGGTGCTTCTGGTCGCCGAGAACAGCCACAGCGCCAAGCCGTGGATTTACAAGCTGGCCGGCGCGTGGGGGAATCACGAAGGCTCGATGCTGCTGTGGGTGACGGTGCTCGGCGTTGCCGGCGCGGTGCTGGCGATCTTCTCGCGACGGCTCGACGAGCGGACGTTCACGGCCGCGCTCGGAGCACAGGGCGCGCTGGCGCTCGGCTTTTTCACCTTTTTGCTGTTCGCGTCGAACCCGTTTGCCCGGCTCGACCCGCCGGCGGCCGAGGGCAGGGGATTGAATCCGCTGCTCCAGGACCCCGGCCTCGTCTTCCATCCGCCGACGCTTTACCTCGGCTATGTCGGGCTGTCGGTGGCGTTCAGCCTGGCGGTCGGGGCGCTGATCAGCGGCCGGGTGGACAGCGCGCTGGCCAAGGCGATGCGGCCGTGGGTGCTGGCGGCATGGATCTTGCTGACGCTCGGCATCACCGCTGGCAGCTATTGGGCCTATTATGAGCTTGGCTGGGGCGGCTGGTGGTTCTGGGATCCGGTCGAGAATGCGTCGCTGATGCCGTGGCTGGCGGCGACCGCATTGCTGCATTCGGTCAACGTGCTGGCGGCGCGCGATTCGCTTCGGGCGTGGACGGTGATGCTGGCGATGGTCGCCTTCTCGATGTCGATGGTCGGCACCTTCCTGGTCCGCTCGGGAATCCTGACGTCGGTCCATGCCTTCGCCGTCGACCCGCATCGCGGCACGTTCCTGCTGGCGTTGCTCGGCCTCTATGTCGGCGCCGCCTTCACCTTGTTCGCGATGCGCTCGGGCAAGCTGGAGGAAGGGTCGCGGTTCGAGCTGGTCAGCCGCGAGGCGGCGCTGGTCGGCAACAATCTGCTGCTGACGGTGATCCTTGGGATCGTCTTCGTCGGCACGCTCTATCCATTGTTCGTCGAGGCCGTGACCGGCGACAAGCTGTCGGTCGGAGCGCCCTATTTCAACGCGGTCGCCGGGCCGCTGGCGCTGGTCCTCGCTCTGCTGATTGGGGTCGGGCCGCTGCTGAATTGGCGGCGCGATTCGGGCGAGCGGCTGAAACGGCTGGCGGTGCCGGCGCTGATCGGCGTCGCCGTCCTGCTCGTTGCACTGTTCGTCATGCCGGGCGGCGGGTTGCTCTCCAAGCTCGGGCTTGCCGTCGCGGCGGCGCTGGCGATCGCCAGCCTGCTGCCGCTTGCGGGTCGGAAACTCAGGCGGACGCCGCTTTCGACCTGGGGCATGGTAACCGCCCACTTCGGAGTCGCGGTCGCGCTTGCCGGAATATCCGGCAGCAACCTTCTGACCAGGGAGGTGCTGACCGCGGCCACGCCCGGCGATCGGATCGCGGTCGGGCCGTGGTTCGTCGAGTTCAAAGCCATCACGCCGACCGCCGGGCCGAACTGGACGGCGCTGCAGGCCGAGCTTCGCGCCTCACGCGGCGGCGGAGTTAGCGTGCTCAAGCCGCAGAGCCGCTTCTATACCGACCCGCCGACCGAAACCAACGAGGCGGCGATCAAAACCGTGCTGTCCGGCCAGCTCTACACGGTGCTTGGCCAGCCGGCCGGGGACGGGCGCTGGCAGCTCAGGCTGTGGTGGAAGCCGCTGGTGACCCTGATCTGGCTGGGCGGCGCGCTGATCGCGCTTGGCGGCGCATTGTCGCTCGGCGGCCGCGCCTGGCGCGGATGGCAGAAGGCGCGGGCGCGATGAGCAATTGGCTGCGCATCCTGCCGGTGGGAGTCCTCGCGCTGATTGTTGGCGCCATGGTCTGGCGCCTCGCCAACCCGCCGGACACGACGATCCGCTCGCAGATGATCGGCAAGCCGGTGCCGCAATTCGCCGCATCCGCCGCGCTTCCGGGCAAACCGGGCCTTGCGCCCGGCAATCTCGCCGACGGCGAGGTGAAGCTGGTCAATTTCTTCGCCAGCTGGTGCGTTCCGTGCATCGCCGAAGCCCCGGTGCTGATGGAGATCAAGCAACGCGGCGTGCCGATCGTCGGCATCGCGGTCCGCGACCGGCCCGAGGAGCTGGCGCAATTCCTGGCCGACAACGGCGACCCGTTCGAGCGGATCGGCGCCGACCGGACAAGCAAGCTCCAGCTCGCGTTCGGCTCGGCGGGGGTTCCGGAATCGTTTGTCGTCGACGGCCGCGGGATCATCCGGAGGGAGCATGTCGGGCCGATCGAAGCCAGTGACATTCCAAAAATCCTGCAAGCTGTGGAGGCGGCGCGATGAAGCGGCTGTGGCTGTTCGTGGCGCTGCTGGCCGCCAGCCCGGCGCTGGCCGATTCTTCGCTGCCGCCCGCGCACTGGGCGAACCGGCAGCTGCCCGACGCCCGCCAGGAGGCGGCGGCGCAGGCGCTGATGGAAGAGATCCGCTGCCTGGTTTGCCAGGGCCAGTCGATCGCCGACAGCGACGCCGAGCTCGCCGCCGACATGCGCGACCTGGTGCGTCGGCGAATCGCCGCCGGGGAATCGCCGGCGTCGATCCGCGCTTGGCTGATCCAGCGCTATGGCAATTGGATCACCTATCGGCCGCCGTCCGAGCCGCTGACCTGGCCATTGTGGCTGCTTCCGGTCGCGCTGCTCGCCGGAGGCGCGCTGCTGGCGCGCAGCCGGCTCAAGCGACGGGGCCGGGGATGAACGGTTGGCTGATCCTGCTGCTGCTGGTCGCGGCGGCGCTCGGCGCGCTTCGGTTGCTCGGGTTGCGCGGGTCGCTGCTGCAGCTTGCGGCGGCGGCGCTGTTGTTCGGGAGCGCCGGCTATGCGCTTCAGGGGCGACCCAGCCTAAGCGGCTCGCCGGCCAGCACGCTTGCCCCCGAACCGCCGATCCCGCTGACCAGGATCCGCCACGCCTTCTTCGGCCAGTTCACCAGTGCCGAACCCTGGCTGCGAATTTCCGAATCGCTTGCCAGCCGGGGCAATACCGCCGGCGCGGTCGGAGTGCTCAATTCCGCGGTCCGCGAGCATCCCGACGATCCGATTTTGTGGGTCGGCCTCGGCAATGCGCTGGTCGACCATGCGCAAGGACTAACCCCGGCGAGCCAGTTCGCTTTCCAGCGCGCCGCCGAGCTGGCCCCCGGCCATCCGGCGCCGATCTTCTTCATGGGGTTGGCGCTGGCGCGATCGGGAGACCGGGCGGCCGCCGTGGCGCTGTGGAAGGAAATCCTCGCCCAGGCGCCGGCCGACGCAAGCTGGAGGCCAATCGTCGAGGACGCGATCGCCGTAATGAGCGAGCCCCGCCGGCCCTAGTCGATCGGCTCGAACTCCAGGTCGAGGGCTTCGGCGACCGCCTGGTGGCGGATTTTGCCGCCGGAGACGTTGAGACCGTTGGCGAGGTGCGGGTCGCGCTTCATTGCCTCCTCGGCGCCGAGGTTGGCGATCTTCAGGACGAACGGCAAAGTGACGTTGTTGAGCGCGAAGGCCGAGGTCCGGGCGACGGCGCCGGGCATGTTGGCGACGCAATAATGGATGATCCCGTCGACCTCGTAGACCGGGTCGGCATGGGTGGTGGGATGGCTGGTCTCGAAGCAACCGCCCTGATCGATGGCGATATCGACGAGCACCGAGCCGCGCTTCATCGTCTTGAGCATCTCGCGGGTGACGAGCTTGGGCGCGGCGGCGCCGGGCAGCAGGACCGCGCCGATCACCAGCTCGGCCTTCTCGACCGCTCCGGCGATCGCCGAGCGCGACGCATAAGCGGTCTTGATCTGGCTCGAGAAGAACATGTCGAGCTCGGCCAGCCTCTCCATGTTGATGTCGTAGATGGTGACGTCGGCACGCATTCCGACCGCCATCTGCGCGGCGTTGACGCCGGCGACTCCGCCGCCGAGGATCGCCACCTTGGCCGGCCCGACCCCGGGGACGCCGCCCAAGAGGATTCCGCGGCCGCCCTGTTCCTTCTCGAGATAATGGGCGCCGACCTGGACCGACATCCGGCCGGCGACCTCGCTCATCGGCTTCAGCAGCGGCAGGGCGCCGGTGCTCGACGTTACCGTTTCATAGGCGATGCAGGTCGCCCCGGATGCCATCAGGCCGAGGGTCTGCGGCTTGTCGGCGGCGAGGTGGAGGTAGGTGAACAGGATGTGGCGTGGCTCGAGCAGCTCGATCTCGACCGGTTGCGGCTCCTTGACCTTGACGATCATGTCGCTCGCCGCGAACACTTCGGCCGCGGTCGGGAGGATCTCGGCGCCTGCCTTCTTGTAGGCGGAATCGGGGCAGTCGATCCCGCTGCCCGCTTTGGTCTCGACGAACACCTGGTGGCCGGCGGCGACCAGTTCGGCGACCGAGGCCGGGGTCAGGCCGACCCGATACTCGTTGTTCTTGATCTCTTTCGGCACGCCAATGCGCATGGTCGACCCGCTCCACTGATGAATTTCGGCGGCCTATAGACGGGCTTTGCTGGCTTGTCCGCAATCATTGCGGCCCCTGTGACCGGGTGCTAGGTGCGCGCCCTCGCCACGGTGTGGCAGTGGGGCATCGACTGTGCGCTTACGCGAAGACCCTGAAACGAACCTGTCCGAATGAGCATTTCCGAAACCGGCGCCGCCGAAGTGGTGACGCTCGACCACGACCCCCGGACGCATGCGCGCGGGCCGATGTACAAGCTCGCGATCGGCGCCGTCGGGATCGTTTTCGGCGATATCGGCACGAGCCCGATCTACGCGTTTCGGCAGACGTTTGCCGGCCATCACACGCTGACCGTCGACCAGATGCACATCTACGGCGTGCTCAGCCTGATTTTCTGGTCGATGATGATCATCGTGACGATCAGCTACGTCACCGTGATCATGCGCGCCGACAACAAGGGGGAGGGCGGCAGTCTGGCCCTGCTGGCGCTGATCAACCGCTCGCTCGAAGGTCGAGTGAAGTGGAGCGGCGGAATCGTGCTCCTCGGAGTTTTCGCGACCGCGCTCTTCTTCGGCGACACGATGATCACGCCGGCAATTTCGGTCTTGTCCGCAGTCGAAGGGTTCACGACGGTCAATTCCGGAATGGCGCCGTTCGTCATTCCGATATCGATCGCATTGCTCGTCGGCCTCTTCGCGATCCAGTCGCGCGGCACCGCGAAGGTCGGCCTTCTCTTCGCGCCCGTGATGCTGGTCTATTTCCTGACCTTGGCGATCCTCGGAGCAAGCCATATCGTCGATCATCCGGCGATCATCCTGGCGACGATCAACCCATACAACGCCATCCAGTTTTTTACGCTGGAGCCGGTCCGCGCCTTCGTTTCGATGGGCTCGGTCGTCCTCGCGGTTACCGGGGCGGAAGCGCTGTATGCCGACATGGGGCATTTCGGCCGCCGGCCGATTCGCGCAGCGTGGCTCTATTTCGTGCTGCCGGCGCTGCTCCTTAATTACATGGGCCAGGGCGCGATGCTGATGGTGCAGGACCCGGCGACGGCGCTCGCGACCGTGAAGAACCCGTTCTTTTACCTCGCCCCGGAGGCCTTCCGACTGCCTCTTGTGCTGCTTGCGACCCTGGCAACGATCATTGCCAGCCAGGCGGTGATCTCGGGCGCTTTCTCGGTCGCTCAGCAGGCCGTCCAGCTTGGCTTCATTCCGCGCTTGAGCATCCGTCACACAAGCGAGGCGGCGGCCGGCCAAATCTATATCCCTGTCGTCAACTGGGCGCTGCTGGTGATGGTAATCGTCCTGGTGCTGACTTTCGGCACCTCCAACAACCTCGCCGCCGCGTACGGAATCGCGGTCACCGGAGCGATGGTCATCGACGGTATCCTGATCGCCGTGGTGGTCATCGCGCTCTGGCGGTGGAACGCTTTTGCCTCCGCGGCGCTGCTGATTCCCTTCTTCCTGCTTGGAACGCTGTATTTCGCCGCCAATCTCTTGAAGGTGCCGGACGGCGGCTGGTTCCCGCTGCTAGTCGCCGCGGTCGGTTTCACGCTGCTCACGACCTGGGCGCGCGGCCGCAAGCTGATGCTCAGCCGGATGGACGAAGCGGCATTGCCGACCTCGGTTTTCATCAAGTCGGCAGCCGGAAGCGCTACTCGCGTTCCGGGCACCGCGGTTTTCATGACGACCAGCGCCGAGGGCGTGCCGCATTCGCTGCTCCACAATCTCAAGCACAACAAGGTGCTTCACGAGCGCATCTTCCTGCTGACGGTGCGGATCGAGGATGTCCCGTACATACGCACGGACGAACGGGCGTCGGTGCAGGACTATGGATCCGGCTTTTATCGGATCATTCTCCGCTATGGCTTCATGGAGGAGATCGATATTCCCGCAGCGCTCGCCAGAGTCGAAGGGGTGGGGCCAACCTGCAAGATGATGGATACCAGCTTCTTCCTCGCTCGGCAGACGCTGCTGCCGGCCGCGAAACCGGCGATGCCCCTGTGGCGCGAGCGTTTGTTCGCCTGGATGCTGCGGAACGCCGAAAGCGCGATGGAATTCTTCAAACTTCCGCCGAACCGGGTCATCGAACTCGGCAGCCAGCTGGAGATTTGACGCGGCGGGCGCGCTGATCGTCATCGCCGAGCTCGGCAAGGCGGACTTCGACTGGCTCGACGGCCTTCGCCGCCTTTACTATCCGCCCGAGCGAAACCGCGTACCGGCCCATTTGACGATGTTCCGCTCGCTGCCGCCATCGGCCGAGCCCGAAGTGCGCCGAAGCCTGTCGCGGGCCGCTGCTGCACCAGCGCCGAGAGCGGAAATCTCCGGTGCGATGGATCTCGACAGCGGCGTCGCGTTGCGCGTTTCGTCGCCCGAGCTGGAGCAGATCCGCGACGGGCTCGCTGACAAATTCCACGGGCTGCTCAGCGCGCAGGACAGCGGGCGCTGGGCGCCGCACGTCACCATCCAGAACAAGGTTGAGCCGCGGGCCGCGCGCGCGTTGCTGCGGCAGATCAGGGCGCAATTCGAGCCGCGGCCGTTGAGGATCGCCGGTCTTGGGCTGGTCCGCTATGTCGAAGGTGCGTGGCAGCCGCTGGCCGGCTACCGCTTTCGCTAGCTGAGCTCGCCGATTCCGTCGCAGCTGAGGTCGAAGGCGGCGAGTCCGGCCTCGAGCACCGAGGGAAGCATCGGCATGTCGAGCAGCTCCTCGATGATCCCGCCGCCGTCGTCGTTGGTGTCTTGCGCCTCCTGCAGCGCCTCCTCCCAATCCGAGGCGTCATAGGTGCCGGCACCGACCCAGGCGAATGCGAGCACTTCGGCCAGCTGGTCCTCGCCGAGGTCCTCGAGAATCGACCGGAGCTCCTCCTCGACGCTGTCGTTGATCGAATCGTCGAGAACCGACAGCGACCCCTCGTCCTCGTCGTCGACATTGTCGGCGGCCTCGCCGGCGTCGTAATCGCTCGGGGTCTGCGCTTCATATTCGCGGGCCCGAAGGATGATCCGGCAGAGGGTTTCGAGAGGGGTTGCTGGGTCCATCCGTCCTGTCTCCGTTACAGCCGTCAACGACACCGGCCCTAAGCGGTTCCTCTTCGTTGACCGGACCAATGGTGGCACTTATATCGCCGCCCGCGCCTGTCGTGGGCGCGGCTTCCATCCTGCCGCTTTATGTTGGGGCGGCCTCGGCCTGGGGCGGAGTAGCTCAGCTGGTTAGAGCAGCGGAATCATAATCCGCGTGTCGGGGGTTCAAGTCCCTCCTCCGCTACCAAACTCGTCAGCGCCAGCGGGCACCCGAGGTGCCGGCCGACGGGCCGACCTGGCGCCGCTTGGCGCCGCTTTCAAGGCGCTCCTGGAGGTACGGATGGACGAGCGGAACGGCGATCCCGAGCCCCAAGCCCCAAACCAGCAGCGAGAGGAAAACCCCGACGGCCGCGGGACCCGCGGGAGCCTCGCCGCCGCTGATCAGCGGCAGCACCAAGACCGCACCGCCCGCCCACAGGGCGAAAGCGAACACCATCCCGAACAGCCAGCCGCCGCGCCGATGGTTCGCCGCCCGCCCGAACAGCCGCGCATAGGCCGCTCCGGCAACCGCCATCACCGCCCAGCCCAGGCCGAGCGTCGCGGCGACCGACAGGTCCAGGATCCGCGCCTCGACCTCCAGCGAGCCGAACCACCACAAAATCCCGACCGCGGGGACGGCGGCGACGATGCCGCTGATCGCGCCCGCGGAAAGGGGCCGTTGTGTGGGGCCCGGATCATAGCCGTGGGCGGCGAGGAACCCGGCCATCAGCTCAGCAATTCCGCCAGGGCCTTGCACTCCCTGAACTCGGGTTCGTCGCGATACATGTCGATCAACTGCTTGTAGGCAAGGCCGACGGTGCGAACGTCGCGATTTATGTCGAACAGGCCGACCGGGAAGACATTCCCGGATGGCTTCGTCAGAGCGATGTCCCAGTCGACCTGGTCGGTCAGGCTGTACCAGGTGAAACCAATCAGCGGCACGCCCGATTTCCTCAGCAGCTGGACGTTATGCCATTGGCGCCAGAGCCAGTGTGGGGCGTCGGCCGCATCCATCCGGTGGGTTTCGGTATGCATCATCGGCCGGCCGTAGCGCGCGTAATATTGGCTCGCGATCACGTACCAGCCGAACAGCTCGCCGAGCGAGCGAGCATTGCCCTCGCTATCGATAAGCCGTTCGTTCCATTCATAATAATCGAGACCGATAATCGATCGGCGCGGGACCGCATTATGACGGAAGGGGGCCAAGTCTTCGTCGGCGACCCCGTGCTCGCTCAGATAGGCCTTCATCGTGCCGCTGGGCGCGTGCGCGTAGATCAGGTCCAATGGCAGGAAGCGGCGCTCGTTTTCCAGCTCGGCAAGGTGCTCGATGTGCGGGTCGGGGCAGCAGGGCTGGGTGAACTCGCTGCTCTCGCTATTGATCAGCAACGCATCCTTGCGGCGCTTCAGGATCGCATCGGTGATCGCCAGGTTTGCGGAGGCTAGGTTGAGCGCTGCCCGCACGAATGAGGCGTCGTCGGTCTTCTGCTCGTTCCAGGCGCCCTGAAGCGCGCTCATCCGGGCGCAGACGTACATTTCATTGACCGGCGTGTAGAAGCGCACCCACGGGAACCGCTCGGCAAAGGCCCCAGCATATTCGGCAAGGGCGGGGACGAGCTCACTGTTCTGGAAGGTTTGAAGCCAGTCGGGCAGCCCGAAATGGCACAGATCGACGATCGGCTCGGGGCCATAACGCTCGAGCTCGGCCATCTGAGCGTCGATCCACGACCAGTCGAAAGATCCCGGCCCGCGAAAAATGAGGTGCAGCGGCGGGCCGTACCGAAGGTGGGTGATGCCGAGCCGGCGGCACAGCTCGAAATCCTCCTGCCAGTG
>CAMPJH010000017.1 GCA_946886845.1 uncultured Sphingomonas sp.
TAGGTCCAGCTGCCGTCCGACTTCTTCATCGGCCGGTCCTGGTCGTCGCCGAACTGGGTCGATCGGAACAACGTCAGCTCTACCGGCTCCCATTCGTCGCCCGGATCGAGGCTCTTGGGCCGTTCGAGCACGCCTTCGTAGACCAGCCCCTTGGAGCGCAGGGTCTCCATCGCCCTGGTGACCGCGCCCGCCGCCTGGACCTCGGCTTCGGAGGCGAAGATGTCGTGGTGGATGTCGAGCAGCCCCAGGTCGTGGCGGATGAGGTCGAGCATCGCCGCCACCGCCCGGCCGCGGAACAGCTCCAGCCACTCGCTTTCCGGCGCTTCGGCATAGGTATCGCCGAATTCGGCGGCGAGCATTTCGCCGACGGGAACGAGATACTCGCCCGGATACATACCCTCGGGGATCTCGCCGATGTCTTGCCCAAGCGCCTCACGGTACCGCAGATGCACCGAGCGGGCGAGCGTCTCGACCTGCGCCCCGGCGTCGTTGACGTAATATTCCTTGGTGACCCGGAATCCGGCCGCCTCGAGCACTCGCGCCAGCGCGTCGCCGACCACAGCACCGCGGCAATGGCCCATGTGCAGCGGCCCGGTCGGGTTGGCCGAGACATATTCGACATTGACCCGCTCGTTGTTGCCGGCGTCCGAGCGGCCGTAATCCTCGCCCTCGCGAAGGATGGTGGTCAGCTCGTCGCGCCAGGCATCCGCCGACAGCCGAAGGTTGATGAAGCCGGGCCCGGCGATCTCTACCGAGGTCACCGCCGGGACCGCCTCCAGCTTCGGTGCGATCAGCTCGGCCAGCGCGCGCGGATTGGTCCCAGCCTGCTTGGCCAGCACCATCGCCGCATTGGTGGCGAGGTCGCCGTGCGCCGGATCGCGGGGCGGCTCGACCGCGACCGCCTTGCGGTCAATGTCGGCGGCTAGTGCACCGTCCGACTGAAGCTCGTCGAGCACCCCGTCGAGGAGCGCCGAATATCGGGCGTAAAGGCTCAATTGGTCATCACTCTGTATGGAAGCGATCGCGTCTAGCGCAGCCTCTACGCGGCGTCACCTGCGTCGGCCAGCGTCCAATGTAAACTGCGATGGGGAAGACGTTCGCGGCGGAACGGTCAGCCCTTCGTCGCTTCGCCGGGCGTTGCGGCTGCCGCGATCGAGGCCTTCATCGCCCTATTGCCGCGCTCCGTGAGTTCGGCACGGACCGCACGCTTGTCGTTGGGATCGCCTGCGAGGCGAACGAAACCGTGCGTTTCGAGTTGGCGAAGCCACCGAATGGTCGTCGTACGCGGCACGTTGGCCTGCGCGGCAAGGTTGCCGACATGCATGGTCGCGACCTCCTTCTTCGCGGCAAACAGGACGAGGAGGAGATCCCAGGCAGCATCCACCATTTCGACAGGCGCAAAATGCCGCATGCGCTCTTGGCGCACGCGCAAAATGCGCCGGGCGACAAGCTCGGAATCAGAGTTGAGCCAGCCATCGACGGTGTCGGAATTCGCCACTTCGCCTCCCCTGAAGCATCGCCGAAGCGACTTGCGGACATTAGCGTGACAACGAAGGGGGGTGTCAAACATTCGTAGTGCTAGCTGGGTCGCGTAAGAAGTTAAGCCCTGCTGGAGGTTAGAACCTGTCGGGCAGCTCCACCGGGCCAATTAGCGCCGCATGCTGGGCGATGGCGAAGCGGTCGGTCATTCCGGCGATGAAGTCGCCGATGCGGCGGACCTGTTCGACTTCGCTTTCGCTGCGCCATTCGGGCGGAAGCAGCGACGGGTCCGACCGATAAGCGGCGGCGAGGCCGCCGACGACGCGCAGCGCCTCGCCGCGGACGGCGACCAGCTCGGGCGCATAATAAAGCTCGTCGTAGAGGAAGCGCCGCAACCCCTTCTCCTCCTCCGCGAGCCCGCCAGAGAAGCCGGCCAGCGGTCGCCCGGCGGACCGCACGTCGTCGATCGTCTCGACGCCGCATTCCGCCACGCGCCGCTCGGCGTCGGCAATGACGTCGCCAACCATCGTCCCGATCATGTCGCGAACCAGCGCCCGCTGCATCTTGTCGGCCGGAAGCTCGCCGGAGCGATCGACGATCGCCCGCCAGTGCCGCTCGACAAGCGGCACCCCGAGCAATGCTTCGAGATCGATCAGCCCCGCCCGCAAACCGTCGTCGACGTCGTGATTGTCGTAGGCGATATCGTCGGCGATCGCCGCGACCTGGGCTTCCAGGCCCGGCCAGCTGCCGAGCTCGAGATCGAACTCGGCGTTCGCTTCGGCCAGCGCCCAATTAGGGTCCGCGACGGGGCCGTTATGCTTGGCCAGCCCTTCGAGCGCTTCCCAACTGAGGTTCAACCCGTCGAAGCCGACGTAAGGCGTTTCCAGCCGAGTGACGATGCGAACGGTGTGGGCGTTGTGGTCGAAGCCGCCGCTGTCGGCCATCGCCTCGCGCAGCGCATCTTCGCCGGCATGGCCGAATGGCGGGTGGCCGAGGTCGTGGGCGAGGCAAAGCATTTCGGTCAGGTCTTCGTTGAGGCCGAGCGCCCGGGCGATGGTGCGGCCGATCTGCGCGACCTCGAGGCTGTGGGTCAGCCGAACCCGGTAATGATCGCCGTCGGGGGCCACGAACACCTGGGTCTTGTGACGAAGCCGGCGGAAGGCCACCGAATGGATGATTCGGTCGCGGTCGCGCTGGAAGATGTCGCGCGGCCCGCCGCGATCGCTTTCCGGATGAAGCCGGCCGCGCGACGAGCGAGGTTGCGCGGCAAGGCTGGCGAGCACCGTCATTGCGGTGCGTCTATTGGGTCCGAAGCTTCCTGACCACCTGTCCGGGCTGGCTGACCCAGCGGCGCGAATTAATCCGGGCGCTCGACAAGGCGTCGGCGAACAGCCGCGCGTCCTCTTCGGAGTGGAACGGGCCGATCACCAGCCGCGCCTGCGAGTCCGCGTCGGCGACGTAAGGGCTGATACCGCTGAACAGCGATGGCTGGCGCGAGCGGATTCGATTGAACTCGTTGGGCAACTCGGTCGCCGCGCCGCCGCTGGCGAGCTGCAGCCAGATTTTCTTGCCGCCGGGGTTGGAGGCGACGCGCTGGGTCTGGATCCCGTCGCTTCTCGTCGAGGCCGCCGTTTCGATCTTCTGGCGCGAGATCGACGCGAGCTGGATCGGCGGCGCCTGCCTGACGGTGGCGCGCGCCGGCGTGGCGGTGGCGTAGCGGCTGATCGAGGTCTGGCTTGCGTCAATATCGGTCTGGGCGAGGATTTGCTCGATCGAAGCGAGGCGATCCTCGCGAACCGTCGCCTGGCTGATCGCCGGCTGGCCCGGCGCCGACGCCAGCGTCGCGCCGTTGCCCGGGAAGATGCCGAGATGAACCGCGGCCGCCTTCTGAACGATGCTCAGGGTAGGAAGCCGGCGAAAGAACGGGCCCATCATTGCCGCCGAGCCGGGCATTCGGGAATCGAGTGTCCGCTTGGCCGCTTCGGTATCGCCGCTCAAGGCAAGCACCAGGGCGCGAACCCGCACAGCCCCGGCATCGCGGCGCGCCAGCAGCGGGTCGAGAGTCTCCAGCGCCAGCGCCTTGTTGCCGCTGATCGCCAGGCTCAGCGCCAGCCGGCGACGCGCCTCGTCGCGGTCCTGGCCGGCCATTGCGGCGCGATAGTCGGTCTGTGCAGCCGCCTGCTGCCCGAGCAGGTCGTAGGCAAGCCCGCGGTCGCAGCTGAAGCTGGTGACGCTTGCGCCGAGTTGCTGGGCGCGGGCGAAATAGGTCAGCGCTTCATTGGGATCGCCGGTCATCACCAGCGCCGCCGCCATTCCCGCCTTGGGGATGGGGCTGGTCGGATAAACCTCTTCGGCGACCCCGAAGAAGCCGGCCGCCGACTGGCCGTCGCCAAGCGTCAGCGCCGCCTTGCCGGCGCCGACCAGGGCATGGAAATCGCGAGGGCTGTCGGCCAGGATCCGGACGTTGCGGGCAAGGGCGTCCGCCGGGCTCTCGGCATAGACCGGAACCGCCACCGCGAGCGCCGCCGACGGCACAGCCGCCAGCGTCAGCCCGGCGCTTGCGAACATCAGTGCGAGTACGCCCGCGCGTATCATGTGGATTCCACCGCCATCTTGATCCCCCGTGGGACAGAGAATCTTACCGGCGGCTTTCTGCCTAGTGCTTTAACGATGAACTGTGCGGCGGAGGCGGTGAAAGCCTGATCCTGCTGCAATTTCGGGAGAATACGCCGCGACGCGACCCCGGAATTAACCGGGATCGCTTGGTTTTGTCGGTTGTACCGTTACTGGTTGTTCTGTCGGTTCAAAAACCGAGGAATGTCGATCGGCTCGCGTGAGAAGCTTGGCGAGGGGGATTCCTCGTCGAGCTGCGCCTTGGGCGCGCCGCGGGCGATGTTCGACATACGCTCGAACAAAGTTCCGCCGCCTGCCGCCGCCTTGGGCGGCTCGACCGCTTCCTCGTCGTCCTCGCCATCCTCGAACGATCCCATCTCATCCTCGTCCGACGGCGGCGCGATCGGCGGCGCTCCGACCGGGCTGGTCAGGATATCGTCGGTGTCGAGCAGCAGCTCGTCGCCGTCATCCTCGGAGACCTCATCGGACAGGTCGAGCGCGACGATATCCTCGTCCTCTTCATCGGCGAGCGTGTCGGGAGTCTCGGCTGGCGTCTCGGGCGCGGTGGCGACCGGAACCGCCGGGCGGGTCGGAAAGGTGAACACCTTGGCCGGCTGCGGCTGGTGGACCGCTTCGGCCTCGATTCCGGTGGCGACTACCGACACCCGGATTTTGCCGTCGAGGTCGTTGTTGAACGCCGAGCCCCAGATGATGTTGGCGTCGGGGTCGACCAGCTCCTTGATGTGGCTGGCGGCCTCATCGACCTCCATCAGGCGCATGTCCTCGCCGCCGGTGATCGAGATGATGACGCCCTTGGCGCCCTTCATGCTGACCCCGTCGAGCAGCGGGTTCGAAATCGCCTTCTCGGCGGCTTCAATGGCGCGATTGTCACCAGCGGCCTCGCCGGTGCCCATCATCGCCTTGCCCATCTCGCCCATCACCGAACGAACGTCGGCGAAGTCGAGGTTGATCAGGCCCGGCATGACCATCAGGTCGGTGATCCCGCGGACGCCCTGCTGAAGGACCTCGTCGGCCATCTCGAAGGCCTCCTTGAAGGTCGTCTCCGAATTGGCGAGGCGGAACAGGTTCTGGTTGGGAATGATGATCAAAGTGTCGACGTGCTGCTGGAGCTCGGCGATGCCCGATTCCGCCGACCGCGAGCGGCGAGAGCCCTCGAACGCGAACGGCTTGGTGACGACGCCGACGGTGAGGATGCCCTTGTCGCGAGCCGCCTTGGCGATGACCGGAGCGGCGCCAGTGCCGGTGCCGCCGCCCATGCCCGCGGCGAGGAAGCACATGTGCGCACCGTTGAGCGCAGCCTCGATCTCCTCCAGCGATTCCTCGGCAGCGGCGCGGCCGATCTCGGGCCGCGAGCCGGCGCCGAGCCCCTGGGTGATTTTCAGCCCCAGTTGGATACGGCGGTCGGCAGTCGAGGTGTTGAGCGCCTGCGCGTCGGTATTGGCGACGACGAAGTCGACACCCTGGACGTCGGCGCGGATCATGTTGGCGACAGCGTTGCCGCCGGCGCCGCCGACTCCGATCACGCTAATTCGCGGTCGAAGCTCGTCAACTTCCGGCCGAATGAAATCGATGCTCATGGGTCCCACCCCCCGAAACGTGCAACGCATTGTAGCGTCAGCGTGAATCTTTGAATCATCGCGAGTCGCAAGCCAAGCGAAAAGTGGATTGTGGGGCAAAAAAGTGGGGATTCCTTGGGCCGGACGACAAATCTTCACCCGCCGGCCGGCTTCTGGTAGGCGCGCCTCATGACCGCATCGCAAGAAATCGACGCGAAGATCGCCGCGCTCGGCGATTGGCGCGGCGAGACCCTGGCGCGCATCCGCGGCCTCATCAAACTGGCCGACCCCGAGATCGTCGAGGAGGTGAAATGGCGCAAGCCGTCGAACCAGTCGGGCGTTCCGGTCTGGTCGCACGCCGGGATCGTCTGCACCGGCGAAACCTATCAGGACAAAGTGAAGCTGACCTTCGCCAAGGGCGCATCGCTCGACGACCCCTCCGGCCTGTTCAACGCCAGCCTCGATGCCGGCACCCGGCGGGCGATCGACATCCGCGAGAGCGATTCGATCGATGGAGAGGCGTTCAAGGCGCTCGTCCGGAACGCCGTCGCCCTGAACATCGGCTCGAAGGGCTAGTTACAGCTCAACCTGTTCGATTTGCGGGACTGCGACAACCCACCACAACGCGCCCGCCACCGACACGGCCGCGGTGACGACGAACGCGGTCGAATAGCCGGCGCCATCGACGATGATGCCGGTGACGATCGGCCCGAAAATGCCGGACAAATTGCCGATCGCATTTTGGACCCCAACCCAGGTGCCGGCGGCCCGCGGGCCGGCGAACATCTGGGCGATGGCGTAAGTGTTGACCGACAGTGCGCCGGTCGCAATTCCGGCCAGGCAGAGCAGGACGGCAAGCTCGCCCGGACTGTCCGCATAGGCGAGGCCAAGCACCGCCGCTCCGGCCAGCAGCTGCCCGGCAATCATCATCCAGCGGCGAACCGACCCCTCCGATCGGCCGCTGCTGGTCCACCAGTCCGACACCGCTCCGAAGCTGAGCGCCGCCACCGCCTGCGCCGCATAACCGAGCGTCGCCAGCAGCGTCATTTCGGCGATCGACAGGCCGCGCGACTGGACCAGGTAGAGCGGCAGCCAGGCGAGTATGAAATAGAAGACATAGTTGCTGGCCCCGTGCGCGATGGACATCGACCACAAGGACCATTTGCCGATCAGGGTTCGGATCGGAACACGCTCCTCCGGCGGGGCCGGGCCCGCCTCGAAATCGCGAACCGCCAGCTTCCACGGCGCCAGCCAGATCAAGGTCAGAAGCCCGAAGACAATGAAGATCGCCCGCCACCCCAGCGTCGCCAGTATGACTCCGCCGGCGAGCGTTCCGGCCGCCGGGCCGAGCGCGATGCCTAGCGCCATCGCCGCGTTGGCGAGCCCGCGCCGCTCGGGCGGGACATGGCGGGTGATGATCTTCGATCCGCCCGGGAAGGCGATGGTCTCGCCGATGCCGAGCATCATCCGAAGCACCAGCAGCGAGACGAACCCGCCGGCAAAGCCGGTCAGTAGCGTCGCCGCGGCCCACAGCAGCACCCCGCCCGCCATCAGCCGGTAGACCGAGAAGCGGTCGCACAGCCAGCCGACGAACAGCTGGACCGGCGCATAGATCCAGAAGAAGGCGGAAACGATCAGCCCGAACTGGGTCGCTGTCAGCTGAAGTTCCGACTTTAGCAGCGGCGCGGCGATGCCGATCGCGCCGCGGTCGACATAGTTGAGGAATACCGCCGCCCCGAGCAGCAGGACCAGCGCCGTGGTGCCGGTCCCGGCCCGCGCTGTCGTTGCCATTGTCCTAATACCCACCCTTCATGGCCGCGATCAGCCGCCCTAGCACGCCCTTGGCCGGCGCCTGGCGAATGGTCGTCCCGAGCGCGATGTCGCGGATGTCGCCGCTCCTCGAGGCGGCGAGGCTGGCGAGCCCGACCAGCGTCGAGAAAGCGGGGCCGCTGTGCGCGTCGGGAAGGCCGGCGAGGGTCTTCGGGCGGCCGACTCGGACGGTCCGGCCGAGCACGCCCTGCATGTAATCGGCGATATTCTTGAGCTCGGCGCCGCCGCCGGTCAGCACCACCGGCCGGCCGATCGGGCCGCTGAAGCCGAGGCCCTTGAGCACCGAATCCACTTCGCCGGTAAGCTCCTCGACGCGGTGGCGGATGACCATCATCAGCTGGGCGCGGGTGATCCGCACCGGCTCGGCGCCTTCCTCGGCGCCGCTGTGATTGGCGTCGATAAGCTCGTGATTATCGCGTGGGCTGGTCATCGCCGAGCCGTAGAAGCACTTCAGCCGCTCGGCATCGCGGCGATTGACCCCGAAGGTGGCGGCGATGTCGTCGCTGATGTCCCGCGCTCCGAGCGGAATCGAGCGCAGCCCGACCAGGATCCCGCCGTAGTGAAGCGAGACGTTGGTAACCCCGGCGCCGAGCTCGACCAGCGCAACGCCAAGGTCGCGCTCCTCCTCGGTCAGGCAGGCAAGCGCGGCGGCGACTGGCGAAGCGACGATTGCCCGGACCCCGAGATGGGCGGCGCGGATGATGTAATCGAGGTTGCGAAGCGGCGGCGCGTCGGCGGCGATAACGTGGATGTCGACCCCGAGGCGGTCGGCGTGGAGCCCGATCGGCTGCTGTACCTCCTGCGCCCCGTCGATCGTGTAGAGCGCCGGATGAGCGTGGAGCACGACCTTGCCGCCGCGGTCGATCGCTTCGCGGCCGTCGGTGAGCAATTGTTCGATGTCGGTCCGCTCGACCTGGTGGCCGCCGAGCTCGACCTCGACGTTGGCGACGTCGCTGATAAGCCCGCCGGCGCCATAGCTCGCCCAGACATCGTCGATGGTGACGCCGCTCATCCGCTCGGCGAGCTCGACCGCTTCGCGGACCGCATATTCGCTCGCTTCGATATCGGTGACGAAGCCGCGCTTGACCCCGCGGCTTTCGCGCTGGCCGGTGCCGAGCACCCGCACTCCTTCGTCGCCGTCCATCGTCGCGATCAGCGCGCAGACCTTCGACGAGCCGATGTCGAGGGCTGCGATCAGCGGCTGCTCGCCTGGCGCGGCCAATTCGGATCAGCCTTGCGTGACAGGCGCGGCGGACGGCTCGCCCGGAGCGCGCGGCAGCCGGACGATCATCTTGCCTGGAAGCCTGAGATCGATCCGCACCAGCCCGCGGCCGAGCAGCCCGGTCGACTTGTCGAGCTCAGCGAACTTGGCGAGCGCCTCCGCTGCTGCTTCCTCGCCTTCGGGAAGCGCGATCGTTTCGCCGGTCTGGAGTGCGAGATCCCAACGCCGGCCGCCGACCCAGCTGGCCGAGACCAGCTGGGGCTTGAGCGTCGGAGCCGCCTGCAGCAGGCGATTGAGCTCGCGCTCATGAAGGTTCGCCCGAGCGCCGATCAGAAGCGGCAGGTCGGGCATTTGGGTAACGGGAACCCGGTCGATCACCACCCCGTCGGAATCGATCAGCGCCAGCCTGTCGCGGTCCTGCCACAGCGCCGCCGGCCGCCGCTCGACGATGTCGATCACCAGCGTGTCGGGAAGCCGCCGCGACACCCGCGCGTCCTTGACCCAGCCGTAGCGGAGCAGCTGCCGGCGGATATTCTCGACGTCGACCAAAGGCATTGCCATCGACCGTTGCTCGAGGGCGATGTCGTAGACCGGGCCGCTGTCCATGTTGCGAAGACCGACGACGTCGATCCGCTTGACCGTGAAGCCGGCGCGGCCGAGCGCCTCGCCGGCCGCGGTCATCGCCCGCCCCGGAACCTCAAGCGCGACCAGCACGACCGCCGCGATCAGCGCCAGGAACAGTCCGAAAGCGAGCGCCGCCCAGCGGGTCACTCGCGCATTGGCCTTGGGCGCGCGCGCCTTGGCCTTGCGCGGCTTCGCCGATCCGCGCCTGACCCGCGCAGCGGTCATCCGATCGCCTCTTCGATCAGCGTCTCTACCAGCTTGGCGTAGCTGATCCCGCGCTGCTTCGCCTGCTCTGGAACCAGGCTGAGCGGGGTCATTCCGGGCTGGGTGTTGATCTCGAGCAGATAGAGCCCGTCCAGCCCGCGCTCCTCGTCCCAGCGGAAGTCGGCGCGCGACGCGCCCTTGCATCCGAGCAGGCGGTGACCGTCGAGCGCCATGTCCATCATCGCCTGGGCGATGTCGTCGGGCACCTCGGCCGGGCAGACGTGCTCGGTCAGGCCCTCGGTATATTTAGCGTCATAATCGTAGAAGCCGGCGACCGGCTTCAGCTCGGTGACGCACAGCGCCTGGTCGCCGAGAACCGACACCGTCAGCTCCCGGCCCTTGATGAACGGCTCGGCCAGGAGCCGCTTGAAATGATGCCACGGCCCTTCGACGTCGCGACCGATCGGCGATCCGTAATTGCCGTCGCCGGTGACGATCGCGACGCCGACCGACGAGCCTTCGTTGACCGGCTTCAGCACATACGGGCGGGCGATCGGGTCGGCGTCGAACAGCGTCTGGCTGTCGATCACCTTGCCTTGCGGCATTCGGATGCCGTGCGGCACCAGCACCAGCTTGGTCAGCTCCTTGTCAATGGCGATGACCGAGGTCTCGAGCCCGCTGTGGGTATATTTGAGGCCCATCAGGTCCATCATGCCCTGGACGCTTCCGTCCTCGCCGGGGGTGCCGTGGACCGCGTTGAAGCCGACGTCGGGCTTCAGCTCGGCGAGGCGGAGCGCGACGTCGCGGCCCATGTCCAATTCGGTGACCCGGCTCCAGCCGTTGCCGCGGAGCGCCTCGGCGACGCCGCGGCCGCTCATCCGCGAGACCTCCTGCTCGGCCGACCAGCCGCCCATCAGCACGACAACATGCAGGTCCCGGTTCAATCGTAGCTCCCGATCCGCTGAATTTCCCACTCGAGCAGGATGTTGGTTCTTTCCATCACCCGGCGCCGCACTTCCTCGCCCAGCTCCTCGATCTGGGCGCTTGTCGCGTTGCCAAGATTGAGCAGGAAGTTGCAATGCTTTTCCGAGACTTGCGCGTCGCCGATCCTCAACCCCCGGCAGCCCGACGCATCGATCAGCGCCCAGGCCTTGTGGCCGGTCGGGTTCTTGAAGGTCGACCCGCCGGTGCGGCTTCGAAGCGGCTGCGACGCCTCGCGCTCGGCGGCGATCCGGTCCATCTCGGCGCCGATCGCCTGGACGTCGCCCGGCACGCCCTGGAACAACGCCTCGACGACCACCGCGCCGTCGGGAACCGCGCTGTGGCGGTAGCTGTAGCCGAGCCTGTCGAGAGGCCAGGTTTCGATCGTCCCGTCGCGCAGCACCAGCCGCGCTTCGACCAGGATGTCCTTGACCTCGCGGCCATAGGCGCCGGCATTCATCCGCACCGCGCCGCCGGTGGTGCCGGGAATGCCGCGGAGGAACTCGAGCCCCGCGATGCCGGCGTCACGCGCCGCCGATGCGACCGTAATCCCCATCGCGCCGCCGCCGGCGCGGACGCGATTGCCAGACTCAATTGTTACCTTAGCAAAACTTTTGGGGAGTCGAACAACCACGCCGCCAACGCCGCCGTCGCGGACGATCAGGTTCGATCCGACCCCGATTGGAGTCACTGGAACGCCTTGGTCGAGCTCGCTCAGAAATTGTGCGAGGTCGGCCTCGTCCTTCGGCCTGACCAGCCACTCGGCCGGGCCGCCAGTCCGGAACCAGATGAAATCGGCCAGGCTGCCGCCGCGTTCGGCAACGCCCTCGAGCTTCGGCAGGGCCAGATCCGCCGCGCCGCTCATTTGCTCGACCTTGCCTTGGCGATCCCGTCGGCAAGCCCGGCCGCCCACTTGGTGATGTCGCCCGCGCCCATGCAGATGATCGTGTCGCCGTCGGCGGCGATGTCGCGAAGCGACCGCGCCAGGTCCTTGGGATCGGCAACGCCCTTGACCATCCGGTGCCCGTGCGCCCGAAGCCCTTCGACCAGGGCGTCGGAGTCGATCCCGTCGATCGGCTCCTCGCCGGCCGGATAGACCGGTGCGACCAGCACCACGTCGGCGTCGTTGAAGGCGCTCTGGAAGTCGTCCATCAGCGCCGCGAGGCGCGTGTAGCGGTGCGGCTGCATCACCGCGATTACCCGCCCTTCGGTGGTCTCGCGGGCGGCCGACAGCACCGCCCTTATCTCGACCGGATGGTGGGCGTAATCGTCGATGATCGCCGCGCCATCGGCGTCGCCGACCTTGGTGAAGCGGCGCTTGACGCCTTCGAACCGCTCGAAGCCGGTGATGATCGTTTCGTCCGGGATACCCAGCTCGATCGCCACAGCCACCGCGGCAAGCGCATTCTGGACATTGTGGCGGCCCGGGATCGGCACGTGGATCCCGGCGATCGTGCGGCGCTCGCCGCTGCGCTCCAGGGCCACGGCGTCGAACCGGCTGCCGCTGCCGTCGGTCTCCAGATTCTCGGCGCGCAGGTCGGCCAGCGCGGAAAATCCATAAGTGACGATCCGCCGGTCCTGGATCCGGCCGATGATCGCCTGCACTTCGGGATGGTCGATGTTGAGGACCGCGAGCCCGTAGAAGGGGACGTTCTCGATGAACTCGCAATAAGCGCGCTTGACCTCGTCGAAGCTGCCGTAATGCTCGAGATGCTCGGGGTCGATGTTGGTGACCACCGCGATGGTGCCGTCGAGCCGAAGGAAGCTGCCGTCGCTCTCGTCGGCCTCGACCACCATCCAGTCGCTTTTGCCGAGCCGGGCGTTGGAGCCGTAGCGGTTGATGATCCCGCCGTTGATCACCGTCGGGTCCATTCCGCCCGAATCGAGCATCGCCGCGATCATCGAGGTGGTCGTCGTCTTGCCGTGCGTCCCGGCCACCGCGATCGTCTTTTGCATGCGCATCAGCTCGGCGAGCATCTCGGCGCGCTTGACGATCGGCAGCCGCCGCTCGACCGCCGCCTCGACTTCCGGGTTGCCGCGGCTGACGGCGGAGGAGACGACCACCACCGCCGCCTCGCCGAGATTGTCGGCGCCATGGCCGATGGCAACCGCGATCCCGGCCTTGCGCAGCTTCTCGACGACATAGGATTCGGCAATGTCGGAACCTTGGACGCTATAGCCGAGCTGGTGCATCACCTCGGCGATCCCGGACATGCCGATGCCGCCGATGCCGACGAAATGGATGGTACCGATGTCGGTGCCCAACGCTTTCATGCCGGCACGCCCCCGGCAAAGGCCGAGCGCTTGCGCGGCTCCAGCGCCGGCCCGACCGCGACCGGCGACAGCCCGCCGCCGACCCGCTCGACCAGGTCGGCTAGATCGCGCGCGGCGTGCGGGCGGCCGACCGACAGCGACCGCGCCGCGGCATTGGACAGCGCGAGCGGATCGCCGGCGATTGCCTCAATCTGGCGAGCCAGCGTTTCCGGCGTGAACTCGGCTTGCGGGATCGTCCTCGCGCCGCCGGCTTTGGTCATCTCGCGGGCATTGGCGGTCTGGTGGTCGTCGGTGGCGGCGGCGAAGGGGATCAGGATCGCCGGCCGGCCGGCGGCGGTCAGCTCGGCCACGGTCGAGGCGCCCGCGCGGGCTATCACGAGGTGCGCGTCGGCAAGCTTGTCCGGCATGTCGAGGATGTAGGTCATCAGCTCGGCCGGGATTCCGAGCTCGGCGTAGCGGGCGCGGATCTCCTCGATGTCGTCGGGCCGGCACTGCTGGACGACCTGCAGCCGGCGGCGTAGCGACGGCTCGAGCATACCCAATCCGCTCGGCACCACCTTGCCGAGGATCGTCGCGCCCTGGCTGCCGCCGGTCACCAGGATCTTGAGCGGCGCGACCTCGTCGAACGGCGGGAACGGCATTTCGCCGATCTTGGCGATCTCCGCGCGGACCGGGTTGCCTACCAGCACCAGTCTGTCCGAATGGCCCGGCTTCAAGCGCTCGATCTCGGGATAAGCGGTGCCGATCGCCGTCGCCCCGCCGGCCAGCAGCCGGTTGACCCGCCCCAGCACCGCATTCTGCTCGTGGAGCACGGTCGGAATGTCGAGCGCCCGGGCGGCGAGCAGCGCCGGGAAGGCCGGATAGCCGCCGAAGCCGACGACCGCTTGCGGCGGATGGTCGCGGTAGAGGCGAATCGCCTCGCGCCGTCCGGCTAGCACTGCAAAAGCTGCCTTGATCCAGGAGATCGGCCCGCCGCCGAGCCGCCCTGCCGGAAGTTCGTGCACGGCGATCTTGTCGAACAGCCCGGGGATCTTGGCCCCGCGCGCGTCGGTGATCACCAGCACGCCGTGGCCGCGAGCGGCAAGCTCGGCGGCGAGCGCATGCGCCGGGACCATATGGCCGCCGGTGCCTCCGGCAGCGAGGACGAAATTCATGCCGTCTGGCTCTCTCCGCTCCATTTCACCACATAGGGTGAGCGGGTCAGATACGGGTTGCGGCGGGTGAAGGCGAGTAGCAATCCCATGCCTATCGAAAGCGCCAGCATCGAGCTTCCGCCATAACTGATGAACGGCAGGGTCATGCCCTTGGATGGGGCGATCTGGACGTTGACCGCCATGTTGATCAGCGCCTGCAGGCCGAACTGGATGACGAGCCCCGCCCCGGCGAGGATGGCGAACGGCGAATCCTCATCGAGCAATTTGACCAGCACCCGGGCGACAATGGTCAAATAGAGCAGCGCGATCGCCAGGCAGGCGATCAGCCCGAATTCCTCGCCGATCACCGAGAAGATGTAGTCGGTGTGCGGCTCCGGCAGCCCGAACTTGCGGGTGCCGGCGCCCGGGCCCATCCCGAACAGCCCGCCGGCGGTCAGGGTGCGCATCGCATTGTCGGTCTGGAAAGTGTCGCCGGCGCCGAACAGGAATCCATCGATCCGCTGGGTGGCGACGTCGTAGAAGAAATAGGCCGAAACCACGCCGACAGCCGCCGCTGCGGCAAGGATGCCGAGCATCCGAAGCGACACGCCGGCCAGCGCCAGCATGGCGATCCATACGCCGGCGAAGATGATTGTCGAGCCGAAGTCCGGCTGCTTCATTAGCAGGAAGGCGATCCCGCCGGTCAGCGCCGCCGACAGCCAATAGACGGGCAGCGACCGGTCGGATTCGCGAAGGCTGAGCAGCCAGGCCATGGCGACGACGTAGAACGGCTTCAAAAACTCCGACGGCTGCAGCTGGCCGATCCCGAGCTCGATCCAACGGCGGGAACCGTTCACTTCCGGGCCGAGGATCGGGACGAAGATCAGCAGCACCAGGAAGAAGGCGGCGCCGAACAGCGACAAGCGCCGCGCCCGCTCGCGAGTCATCATCGAGATCGCGATCATCACCGGGATGCTGACCGCGATCCAGGCGATCTGACGGTAGAAGAAATAGAGCTCGGGGACGCGCACCGATCCGCCCGAATAGCGCACCGCCGCCGCCGGCGAGGCCGCCGCGACCGCGATCAGCCCGATGCCGATCAGCACCGCGATCAGCAGCAGCAGCACCCGGTCCATTTCCCAGAACCATCGTCCCGTGGGCGACCGGTCGGAGCGCCCGTAGCGGTTGGCGTCGACCGTGATCCTGGCCTTGAGCCTGTCGGAAATCGATCCCGTCATAATGCCCCCACCAGCTCCTTGAACCGGTCCCCCCGGTCCTCGAAATCGCGAAATTGGTCGAAGCTCGCGCAGGCCGGCGACAGCAGCACCGTGTCCCCCGCCTCCGCTTCGCGAGCCGCTTCGCCCACCGCGCGCTCCAGCGTTTCGCACTCTGCCACGTTCATGTGCGGCGACAAGAGCGAAGCGAACAATTCGCCCGCCTCGCCAATAGTATAGGCCTTGCGGACATGGCCGAAGTGCGGCGCGCACTCGTCGAGCGAGTCGGTCTTGGCCTGCCCGCCGCAGATCCAGCGAATGCGCTCGAACGCGGCAAGCGCCGGCGCGGTCGCGGTGGGGTTGGTCGCCTTGCTGTCGTTAACGAAGACAACGCCGTCCCTATCGCGCACTTGCTCCATCCGGTGCGGCAGGACTCGGAAAGACTCGCCCGCGGTCCAAATTGCTTCGTCGGGAACACCCAATTCCTTGCAGACGTTCGCGGCTATCCCGACGTTTTCGGCGTTGTGAATTCCTCGCAATCCCATCGCGGTATTGCCGTCGTTGTCGAGGTAGGATTCGGAATTGATTACGTAGAAATTCCGACGAACCTTGGCGACAGCTTCACCCGCTTCGTCAGTCGTGTCCCCCACAAAAGCGAAATGATCCGGCGACTGCATCTCGAACAGACGCGCTTTCGAAGCGACATAAGCCTCGAAGCTCTCGTACCGGTCGAGATGGTCGGGGGTGATGTTGAGCAGCACGGCGACGTCGCAGTCGAGGCTCTGGGTCAGGTCGAGCTGGTAGCTCGACAGCTCGAGCACATAGACCCCGCCCTCAGGCAGCGGGTCCTGGGCGAGGATCGGCAGGCCGATATTGCCGCCCATCGCGCTCGGCACGCCCGCGGTCTGAAGGATGTGGTGGACGAGCGCGGTCGTCGTCGACTTGCCGTTGGTGCCGGTGATGCCGACCACCTTGTGCGGCGGCAGCTCCGGCCGGGCGCGGGCGAACAGCTCGATGTCGCCGATGATCTCGACGCCCG
>CAMPJH010000018.1 GCA_946886845.1 uncultured Sphingomonas sp.
GCGCGCTGTACTTTGAGCGGACGGATGTAGCCTTTGCCCGTCGCGACGCCGAGGCAGTCGTCGAGGATCTCGCCGGGCTTGCCGGAAGAGTCCGAGCCGACCGCCGCCTCGAGCAGCTTGATGCGCTCCCCACCGGCCTCGAACCAGGCACCGGGCGAGGGGGCGAAGGCGCGGATTAGCCGCTCGATCTCGACGGCCGGGCGAGTCCAGTCGATCTGGGCCTCGCCCTTGTCGACCTTCGCCGCATAGGTGACGCCTTCGCCCGGTTGCGGCACGGGCGCAGTCGGATGCTTCAGCCATTCGAGTAGGGCTCGAGCGCCGAGCTTCGCCAACTCCTGCGTCAGCTCGCCGGCCGTCTTGCTGTTGATCGGCGTATCGCGCTTCAGGAGCATCGGGCCGGTGTCGAGCCCTTGCTCCATCCGCATGATCGTCACTCCGGTGGCTTCGTCGCCGGCGAGGATGGCGCGCTGGATCGGAGCGGCGCCGCGCCAGCGCGGCAGCAACGAGGCGTGGACGTTGATGCAGCCGGCCTTAGGCGCCTCGAGGACCGGCTTGGGCAGAATCAGCCCGTAGGCGGCGACGACCGCGAGATCGGCGTCGAGCGCGGCGAACCGCGCCTGCTCCTCGGGGTTCTTGAGCGACTTGGGGCAGCGCACCTCCATGCCAAGCTCCTCGGCGCGGTGGTGCACCGCGGTCTTTTGCTCGCTCTTGCCACGGCCGGCCGGGCGCGGCGGCTGGGTATAGACGCAGGCAATCTCGTGGCCGGCGCAGACGAGCGCGTCCAGGCTCGGCACCGCGAAGTCCGGCGATCCCATGAAGACGATGCGCATCGCCGTGCCCTATGGCGCGGGAGCGGCGAAATTCCTATCTCGCGGCTGTGGCAAGTCAGGAAATCGAGGCATTGGCGAGCGCCCTGGCGCGGCTTCCGGGGCTGGGCCCTCGGTCGGCGCGGCGCGCCGTCCTCCACCTGATGAAGAAGCGGCAGGGCGCGCTCGAGCCGTTGCTGGCGGCGCTCAAGAACGTCGCCGAGACGCTGTCGACCTGCTCGACCTGCGGCAATGTCGATACGTCGGATCCGTGCGGAATCTGCCGCGATCCGCGCCGCGACGATCGCTCCTTGTGCGTGGTCGAGGAGGTGGCCGACTTGTGGGCGCTCGACCGCTCGCGGCTGTTCCCGGGACGCTATCACGTGCTCGGTGGCCGCCTGTCGGCCCTCGACGGCGTTCGGCCGGAGGATCTGACCATCGACCAGCTGGTCGGGCGGGTGTCGAAAGGCGGGATCGACGAGGTGGTGCTGGCGATGAACGCGACGCTCGAGGGCCAGACCACCGCCCATTATCTCGCCGAGCGTCTCGAAGGGTTCCCGGTGCGGCTCACCCAGCTGGCGCACGGCCTGCCGGTCGGCGGCGAGCTCGATTATCTCGACGAGGGGACGCTCGCCCAAGCGCTGCGGGCGCGTCGCCCGGTCGCTTGAAGCGGCCGCTCTCACAGCCTAAATCTACCCCATGGCCATCCGCCGCATTCTAGAGGTTCCGGACCCGTTGCTCCGGCAGAAGTCGACGCCCGTCGAGACGGTCGATGACGAGGTTCGCGCGCTGATCGCCGACATGTTCGAGACGATGTACGCCGCGCCGGGAATCGGCCTCGCCGCGATCCAGGTCGGCGTGCCCAAGCGATTGCTGGTGATCGACCTGCAGGAGCCGGTCGAGGAAGGCGGCGAGCCGGTGCGGGAGCCGCGGGTGTTCATCAATCCCGAAATCGTCGAGCATAGCGACGAGGAAGTGCCCTACACCGAAGGCTGCCTGTCGGTCCCGGACCAGTTCGCCGACGTCGACCGGCCCGACCGAATCCGCGCCCGATGGCTGGACGAGAACGGCAAGCCGCACGACGAGGTCATCACCGGGCTTCTGGCGACCTGCCTGCAGCACGAGATGGACCACCTCGAAGGCGTTCTCTTTATCGACCATCTGTCGCGCCTCAAGCGCGAGATCATCCTCAAGAAGCTCGCCAAGCAGCGCAAAGAGCTGGAACAGCGCGCGGCCTGAGCCGCGTTCAGGCCTCGCGGCCGCAGAAGACCAGGCCGGCGTCGGCGATCGTCTCCGATTCGAACAGCATCGCCTTGGCCGATTCGGCGAAGCGGATCTTGAGCGTGTCCGACGCTGGCGGAGCTTCCGCCGTGCAGGTCGCCTGGATGTCATAGCCGCCCGGGACCGGGTTCACCTGGTCGAAACTGCAGACCGACCCGGCGGGCGTCCGAAGCGTGGTTTGCGTGAAGACCCAGGCGGCGGACGTGCAGGATCGTTCGTCCGCGGCCCATCGCCCGACGAAGCGGAGGCCCTCGCTCGGCTCGGGAAGGTCGCCGGCCCGCTCGGGTGGTAGCGGGGTATTGGCGGCGATCGTGTCGTTGATGATCGGCGTGTCGGGCGCGCGGCCGGCCGGGGCGTTGTCGCACGCGGCCAGAGCGATTGTCGCCGCGATGAGGACACCGATGCGCACCGTCAGTCCGCCGGAGTGATGGAGGCCGCGGCCTTTTGGCAGTCGTCGGCGCACTCGCGGCACATCTGCGCGCACAATCTGCAATGCTCGTGGTCGTGCTTCTCGCACTCGACCGCGCAGGATTCGCACACCCGGGCGCAGACCTCGAGCATCTCCTTGAGCACCGCTTCGTTCGATCCGGCTCGGCGGACGGCGAGCTTGCCGGTCGCCTCGCAGACGTCGGCGCAGTCGAGACAGACGCGGATGCACTGGGTCATGTCCTGCTTTTCCGCGACGCAGGCGTCGGCGCAGCTGACGCACATTCGCGCGCAGTACATCAGATGGTGCGCGGCATCGGCGAGGGGCTGGTTGATGTGACCCTGAACGTCAGGGTGAAGGGCGATCATCTTGCGGATGGACATGCGGGACTCCTGTCTGGCAGCGAACGGCGCTCCATAGGGCAAGGTTCCCACTTGAGCACCATCATCGCGGAGCGTAGGGTTCCCATTCTGTTCCGCCGGGGGAATGACTATGGACGCCGCCTTGTTCGTCGCTGCTGGAGTTGCCGGAATGGCGCTCGGGGCGGTGATCGCCTGGCTCTACGCGAGCCGCGAGGCTGCCGCCGCCAAGCAAACCGTGGAAACGCTCCGGCTCCAGCTCGACGGCGTCGTCAGCGAGCGGGATGAGGCGCGAGCCAATAGTGACACCGCCTCCCGCGAGCTTGCCGCGCTGCAGGCCGACGCTCGCAATTTCGAGCAGCGGATGAAGGACCTCACCGAATCCAAGGACGCCCTCGTCGCCCAGTTTCGGGCGATCGGCGACCAGCTGCTGGAGAAAGCGCACAAAGATTTTCTGGAGAAAGCCGGCGAGCGCTTTTCCAAGGCGGACGAGCAAAGCCAGACGAATCTGAAGGCGCTGTTGCAGCCGGTCGAAGCCACCTTGAAGCGCTACGAAGAGGGGCTGCAGCGCGTCGAGAAGGAGCGCGTCGACCAATATGCCGGGCTTCGCGAAGCCGTCGAGCTGGTCCGCACGGGGCAGGGGCAAGTCCGCGACGAGACCCGCAACCTGGTCAACGCGCTGAGGGCTTCACCCAAGGCGCGGGGCCGCTGGGGCGAGCAGAGCTTGAAGAACGTGCTCGAGCAGGCAGGCCTCAGCCCCTACGCCGATTTTCTCACCGAGGTTTCGGTCGACGGTGAGGACGGCAAGCTTCGCCCCGACGTGATCGTCCGGCTGCCCGGTGGGCGCAAGCTGGTGATCGACGCCAAATGCTCGTTGAACAGCTATCTCGACGCCTGCGACGAGGTCGACGACGACAAGCGCGACGCCTGTTTCCGGGCGCATGTCGCCTCCATCCGCAACCATGCGCAGCAATTGGGGTCGAAGGCTTATTGGGCTCAGTTCGACGATTCCGCCGACTATGTGATCATGTACATTCCGGGCGAGCATTTCCTCACGGCGGCGCTGGAGCGGGACGATGGCCTTTGGGACTGGGCGTTCGAGCGCAAGGTGCTGCTCGCGACCCCAACCAACCTGGTCGCAATCGCCAAGACCGTTGCCAGCATCTGGCGGCAGGAACGGCTGGCCGAAGCTGCCCAGGAAATCGCCAACCTCGGCAAGGAATTGCACTCGCGGCTGGCGACGATGAACGAGCATATGACTCGGATGGGCAAGAATCTGTCGACCGCCAACACGGCCTACAATCAGATGGTCGGTAGCTTCGAGAGCCAGGTGCTGACCCAGGCACGGCGGTTCGAGACCTTGGGCGCGGGCAGCGCCAAGGACCTCGATTCGCCGCCGATGGTCGAGGCCAGCCCGCGGCCGCTGACGAAGATCGCGGGCAAGTCCGAAGAACCGCCGCAGCTCGCGGCGGAGTAGTTACCGCATCGGATCGAGCGCGATCGTTCCGGCGGGGTTGCTCAAGGTCATCCGCTCGTTGCTGGTGAAGCTCACCTGCATCGGCTGCGACAGGATCGCCGAGCCCTGACTCTCGAAGGTCGCGGCCGGCTCCGGACAGCCCATCAGCGTCTGCGTGAGGTTGCTGACGATCAGCGTAGCGCCGACCAGCCGATAATTGCCGCCCATCGTGTTGCAGCCGAATTTCGCGCCGAAGGCGCCGTCAGCACCGAAGCGCATCGAATATTCGGCGGACGGCGTCTGGCGGCCATTGACCGAAATCACCCGCCAATCCGTCCCGGCAAGGTCGGCGACCGGGGGTGGCGGCGGCGCCGCGCAGGCAACCGACAGCACAAGCAAGAGCGCCGCGAACAGTTTCGGCATCGGCCTTCTCCTATAGTCCGCCGCAGCCCTCGTGCGGCCTGCCGTCGACCGAGACTTGGACCCGGTCCGGGTAAGTCCCTGTGTGGCCGAGCGCGCACTGGGCGTGGACGATGTTCACGTTGATCCGCGGCGTCTGGTAGATTTCGCCGGCAATGCCGACGATCACCGCCGGCTTCGGCTGGCGGATCGGCTGCCCGCCCGCCGGAAGGAAGGTGACGTGCTGGTCGTCGATCACCAGGTGCCAGGCGCCGTTGGCGCCGACCGCGTGATAGGGCGCCGGCGGCGGCGGCGGGTGCGGCAGGCAGCCGGCGAGCAGCACGGGCGCAATCACGAGGCTCAGACGCTTCAGCACTTGCAGACAAAGCGGCTCGGGCGGAGCGGTTCCAATCAGCGCCAGCTGGCCTTGACCGCGAAGGCCATCACCGCCGCGGCGATGGCGGCATTGAGGCTGTCGGCGCGACCCGCCATCGCGATCTTCACCAGCAGGTCGCATTCGGCTTCGTAGGAGGGCGGTAGCCCCTGCTGCTCATTGCCGATCAGCAGGAAGCAGGGCTGCTTGTATTCGGCCTCCAGATAGTCCTGCTCGGTCTTCAGGCTGGTCCCGGCCAGCTGTCCCGGTCCGGAGCGGAGCCAGGCGATGAAATCGTCCCAGCGCGCGGTCGCAATTTGCTGCGTGAACACCGCGCCCATCGACGCC
The DNA here is from genome assembly GCA_946886845.1 of uncultured Sphingomonas sp. The sequence continues at coordinate 5,450 of CAMPJH010000018.1, forward strand.
CGTACCGCCTCGACCGAAAAGGGGTCGGCGCAATCGTCGATCAGGATCAGCCCGCCGGCCCCGACCGCGTCGCCGGTGCGAAGGATGGTGCCGATGTTGCCCGGGTCGCGCAGGGCCTGGGCGCAAATCCACAAAGGCGAAGCGTTGCGCTCGATTCGGTCCAGCGAGGCGTCCGGCTGGCGGTAGGCGCCGAGCAGCATCTGCGGATTGTCCTTGCCGCTCATCTTCGAAAGGATGTCGGCGGTGGTCTCGATCGCCTCGCCGCCGGCGGCTTCGGTCGCGGCGATGATCTCGGCGGCGAGCGGGTGCTTGGCACCCTCGGCGGAAAAGGCGATGATCTCGGGCAACCGGCCGCTGTCGCGCGCCTCGGCGATGATCCTCAGGCCCTCGGCGAGGAACAGGCCTTCGGTACGCCGCGCCTTCTTGTCGCGCAGCGATCGCAGCCGCTTGACGGTCGCATTGGAGAAAGCGGTTATCTGGCGGGGCATCACGTCACTCTAGCGGACATGCGAGCCGGAATGAACGCGGTCGGCTTTTCCCAATTTGCGGATTTTCCTAACGTTGAACCCGAATCGCGGCTTGCACATCCGCTACAAATGTAGCACGCTACAAATGTAGCCGGCATAACACGCCGAACAAAGGAAAATGCGTCAATGACCAGCCTTATTGGGAAGACGCTCGCTCAAACGGCGCCGGCCAGTGCTGAGCCATATCGGCCTGCAGCCCTTGCAAATGACGTGCGGCGCCAGCGCCCGTTCCAGGCGCCACAAAGCGTCGAAGACGTGGCAGTCGAGGTGCGCGATGCGTGAAAGGCGAGGAACCAGCGGTTGGAAAGCATGGGTGGCGTCAGGGGCTCGGCTGTGCGCGCTTATCCGCGCTCTCTTCCGACCTTGGAGCCTTTTCCTGGCGGTCGCTCTACCCGCTGCTGCCGTTGCTCAGCCGGTGTCATTCGCCGGCGTCTATGGTGGTGGCTTCGGTGCGCCCGACACCTTTGTCTACACGAGGATCGAGCTCCAAGGAGGGACGTCTCTTACCGGTAAAATCGAACAGCCATTCGACCGCACCGACTCGCCCCCCATCACGGAGCTTGAGCGACAGGGATCGCGGCTCCGCTTCCAGGCGGATGGTCTGCGCTTCGATCTCAACCGTACGGCGACTGGCTTACAAGGTACGGTGCAGCCGCCCGGAGGCGTGCCCCAGCCGGCGTATTTCGCGCTTCGGCCGGGTTCGCCGCCAGTGGACCTGTTGGCACGCTATGAGGGGACATATGCGCTGGGTGGCGGGCGGCTGCTTACCCTGTCGCGGGGCAGCGACAGCCCCGTCTTGTATTACCTGGAACTGCCGTCCGGGCGCACCGGCTTTCTGTACAACCTCTCCAACACCGAATTCATCGCTGGTCCATGCATGTACTGCGCCGGGCCCGCGCGACTCCGGGTTCGCCTGCTGCCGGAGACCGACGAAAAGCCGGAGCCGCGGATTTCCGTCAGCCTAGACCCGCGTCAGGGCGGAGGAGCCCAGCGCGTTCGAGTAACGATCAGCGGCCGCACAATCTATGCGCCTAGAATCGAGACGCATTCCGAAGAGGAAATCAGTTTCTTCAGCAAGGATGGCACGCAACTGGCCGGTTCGCTGCTATTGCCCTCCGGAAAGGGGCCGCACTCCGCGGTAGTCTTCGCCCACGGGTCAAACGCGCAAAATCGCAACGGCTTTTTCGGTAATATCCGCTTCATTGCAGAAGCCTATGCGCGATCCGGAATTGCCGCGCTCATCTTCGACAAGCGCGGGACCGGCCGATCGAAGGGTGATTGGAAAACTGCAAATTTTGAAATTCTGGCGGACGATGTCGCCGCTGGCGTCGAGTTTCTCAGGACAAGAGCCGAAATCAAGGCTGATCGAATCGGCCTCACAGGCAGCAGCCAAGCGGGCTGGATCATGCCTTTGGCGGCGATGCGCGTGCCCAACATCCGGTTCATCCAGATGCGCTCATCTTCGCCTAGGAACGTTCGCGAGGAAGGGCGCCGTCAGCTCGTTCTGATGATGGAAGCCGAACGATATCCTCGATCCGAGATCCAACGTGCGCTCGACATCCGCGACATGATGGATGACTATGCCGTCACTGGTCGGAATTGGGAGCAGCTGGAGGCCGCGGCAAAGCAGGTCGAGAACGAATATTGGATGACCCAGTTCATCGGCGGATTGCCGGCGAAGGACTCGCCGGATCATGCCTGGCTCCGCAAGGCATTCTCTTATGACATGACGGCGCCCTTCCGGAACTTCAGGGGCGCTTGGCAAGCGATATATGGGGCTAGCGACATCGTGATATCTGTTCCCGAGGCACGGGCATGGTTCGAAGATGGCCTTCGTTACGGCCGCTCAAATGACGTGACGATCGAGGTCGTCCCGAACGCCGACCACAATTATTATGAAACCAAGACGGGTCTCGATCATCGCGAGTTGCCGAGATACAGCCGTTACGCACCCGGCATTTTTGACAAGATCACCCGGTGGGCGAACGAACGGATGCGCAACACATTTACCCGCCCACTCTCTCCCGGCAAAACCCCGTCACGTTGAGCGTGGATCCGACAAGCTTGGGTTCAGAGCCGCAATAAGCTTCGCGCTTTGTCACGCCGGGCTATTTTCGACAGGATCGTGGGATGGGCGGCGCGGCGTCTGCGTTGAGCATTCGGACGCGCCGCCGCTCTCTCGATCAATCACAATTATCTAACCGTTTTGCGAACCGCCCGGATGCGCGTCGCGCAGCGATCGCAGCCGCTTGACGGTCGGATTGGAGAAAGCGGTTATCTGGCGGGGCATTATCCCGCTTCCTCTCCGAATCCGCTTTCGACCAGATCGACAAGCCTGGCGAGCGCCTCGTCGGCGCCGTCGCCTTCGGCGTGGATGGTGATGCAATCGCCGGTTGCGGCGCCGAGCATCATCAGGCCCATGATCGATGTGCCGCAGACGCGGTTCGAATCCTTTTCCACCTCGATCTTCGACTGCAGCTCGCTGGCGAGGTTGACGAACTGCGCGCTGGCACGCGCGTGGAGCCCGCGCCGGTTGACTATCCGGACCTCGCGGCTGACTGCGCTCAAGCGGCGGCTTCCCCGAGGATCTCGGACGCCACGGAGATATATTTGCGGCCGGCCTCGCGGGCGGCGGCCACCGCCGCATGAACACCCATCACCTTGCGGGCGCCCTCGAGGCGGATCAGCATCGGCAGGTTGACGCCGGCGATGACCTCGATGTTCTCGCTCTTCATCAGGCTGATCGCCAGGTTCGACGGGGTGCCGCCGAACAGGTCGGTTAGGATGATCACGCCGTTGCCGCGATCGACCGCCTGGATCGCGGCGGCGATATCCTTGCGGCGCTCTTCCATGTCGTCGTCGGGACCGATGCAGACGGCTTCGATCGCCTCCTGCGGTCCAACCACATGCTCCATCGCGGTGATGAACTCGGCCGCAAGCCGGCCGTGAGTCACCAGCACCAGTCCAATCATTCGTTCAACTCGCTTCCACTCTCGGTGCCGGGTTCGGGTGCGGCGGTGTCTTCGATCCTGTCATTCGGCGCCAGCGCCAGGTCGCGGTGCCGGATGTTGGGAGAGAACCCCGCCGCTCGCAACCGTTCCGCCATCTCCACTGCCGCGGTGACCGACCGATGTCGGCCCCCAGTGCAGCCAAAGGCGACGGTCAAATAATTTTTGCCCGCGGCCCAGTAGCGAGGAATCCACTCTCTGAGAAGCGATTCGATGCGGTCCATCGAATCCGCCCACGCCGGGTCCCCGGCGACATAGTCCCGCACCGGCTGGTCGTTGCCGGTCAACGGCCGAAGCTCGTCGATCCAGTACGGATTGGTGAGGAAGCGCAAGTCGAATACGAGGTCGGCGGTGCGCGAGATGCCGTGGCCGAAGCCGAAGGAAACCAGCGTCAGCACCGGCTCCCGCTCGATCCCGAAGCGGCGGCGAAGCTCCTCGCGAAGCTCGACCGGCGTCAGGTCGGTCGTGTCGAGCACGCTGTCGGCCACGGTCCGAAGCGGCGCCAGAAGGCTGCGCTCGCGGGCGATTCCGTCCTCGGCGGGGCGGTCGGAAGCAAGCGGATGGCGCCGTCGGGTCTTGTCGAAGCGGCGAAGCAGCTCGGCGCTCGAGCAGTCGAGGAACAGGATCTCGGGGTCGACCCCCTCGACCGATCGAATCAGCTCCGACACGGTGGCCGGCTCGAACCCGCGGCTTCGAACGTCCATGCCAACCGCGACCGGCAAGGTCCGGCACTGGTTGCCGGCATGGACGAAGGCCTCGAGCAGGTCGGCGGGGAGGTTGTCGACAGTGTCCCAGCCCATGTCCTCGAGCGCATCGAGGACGCTGGACTTGCCCGCCCCCGACATCCCGGTGACGAGCAGGAGCCGCGGATTGCGCGGCCGCGAGGTCATTGGACCTTAAGCCCGAGGCGGTCGAGCGCGAGCGCCGCCTTCGACGACGCCGACGCGGTCATCGCATCGATCGTGACGAGCGGAAGCGCGACGCCGAGAATCGGACGTTCGCGGCTGTCCTCCGGAAGCCGCTGGATGTCGCCGGTCAGCTCGACGATCAGGGCGATCGGGACGTCGCTGGCCGCTTCCATTTCGATAATGCCGATTCCGCGGATTTCCAGCTTGCCGGTGATCTGCGGCGGGGCCGAAGCGAGCAGCCGATCGCCGTCGCGGCGAACGATCGTGCGATCGTCGCTGACCAGGACGAAGCCGCGGTCGATGAGGCGAAGCGCGAGGTCCGACTTGCCCGACCCCGACGGGCCGGTGATCAGCACGGCGCGGCCGTCGATGGCGACGGTGCTGGCGTGAACGGACTCTCCCGAAAGGCGCTGGGCGGTCATTGCTGCTCCACCGCCGGAAGCGAGATGATGAAGCGGGCGCCGGACGGCGCGTCGTCGCGGTCGTAGACGCTGATTTCCCCGTCGTGCCCTTCGACGATAGCCTTGGCGATGGCCAGGCCCAAGCCCGAGTGGCGGCCGAAATTCTCGGTCTCTGGCCGTATCGAGTGGAAGCGGTTGAAGATCGCTTCACGCGCCTCGGGCGGAACTCCCGGGCCTTCGTCGTCAATCCGGATGAGGACGTCACTGCCGACCCTCGAGGCGGCGATCTCGACCAGCCCGCCGGGCGGCGAGAAGCTGACCGCATTGTCGATGATATTGTCGAGCGCCCGGGCCAGTCGGTTGGGATCGCCCATGACCACGGCGCTGTCCTTGCGCGGCCGGGCATAAGCCAGCCGGGCGTCGCCCTTGTCGCGCCGCGCACCCCAGCTGGCGACGAGCTGCTCGATGAGCGGGCCGAGGTCGACGACCTCGAATCGCGCGCGCGCAAGCTCGGCGTCGGTCCGCGCCGCCTCGCTGATGTCGTTGATCAGCCGGTCGAGCCGGCGAACATCGTCGCGGGCGACCTCGGTCAGCCTGGCGCGCAGCTTGTCGTCCTGGACGTTCTCCAGGCCGTCGATGGCCGAGCGCAATGACGCCAGCGGATTCTTGAGCTCATGCGTGACGTCGGCGGCAAAGGCCTCGATATTGTCGATCCGTTGGCGGAGCGATTGGCTCATGTCGGCAACCGAGCGCGCGAGCAGGCCGATCTCGTCTCGCCGCGACGGCAGCCGCGGCACCCGAACCTCGCGGGCTCGGCCGAGCCGGACGCGGTGCGCGGCAAGGGCGATCCGGCGGAGCGGCCGGACGATGGTCCTGGCGAGGAACAGCGACAGCAGCACCGATATCAGGATCGCGACCCCCATCGCGATCGCCAGCCCGGCGCGCTGGCTGCGCATCGACCGGGTGAGGCTGCGCTCGTTGGACGTGACGAGCAGGGCTCCGCCGTCGACCGGCGCGGCCGCCGAGAGGACCGGAGTCAGGTCCGGCGCGGTGCGGATCACGTTGGTGACTTCGTTGGCTCGTTGGGCCTGCCGGGCTTCGGGCCAAGCGGCGATGACATCCGTTGCCGGCTCTACGAAATCGGGCGCATATTCGGCGCCGACCAGCGCATTGAAGCCGCGATCGAGCGCGCGCGCGGCATCTTTCATCCAGCCCTCGGCAGCAGGGTCGCGCAATCGGTATGTGGGGCCGGTCAAGGCCCAGCTGTCGGCGACCAGTCGGCCATCGGGGCCATAAAGGCGGATCCGGCTTCGGGTCGATTCGCCGATCGCGGCGATTGCCCGGGCGCGCTGCTCTGGCGGGACCGAGCGGGCGATGATGGCGCTGATCTCGGCCTCTCGCACCGTCCGCTGGACCCGCTCCTTGCTCAGCTTGTTGCGGAAGGCATCGAGATAGACGACTCCCAGCGCGAGGATCAGCACCGCGAAGATGTTGACGGCGAGAATTCGCCAGGTGAGCGTCCACCGGGCGGTCCACGGCCGCGGCGGGCGCCGCCGGCGCCGCCGCTTATTGATCGTCGAAGCGGTAACCGACGCCATAAAGCGTCTCGATGGAATCGAAGGCCGGGTCGACCGCCCGGAACTTGCGGCGGATTCGCTTGATGTGGCTGTCGATGGTGCGGTCGTCGACGTAGACATCTTCCTGATAAGCGACGTCGAGCAGCTGGTTGCGGTTCTTGACCACCCCCGGGCGCTGCGCAAGCGCTTCCAGGATCAGGAATTCGGTGACGGTCAGGGTGACGTCCTTGCCGTCCCACTTCACCTTGTGCCGGGCCGGGTCCATCGACAGCCGGCCGCGAACTAGCAGCTCCGGTTCGGTCTCGGCGGGTGCGGCGGCCTCGCTCTTGGCAAGCTCCTGGCGGCGAAGGATAGCGCGGATCCGGGCCAGCAGCAGGCGCTGCGAGAAGGGCTTGGAAATATAATCGTCGGCGCCCATCGCCAGGCCGAGCGCCTCGTCGAGCTCGTCGTCCTTGGAAGTCAGGAAAATGACCGGCATCGGGCTGAACTCGCGAAGCCGCCGAAGCAGCTCCATTCCGTCCATCTGCGGCATCTTGATGTCGAACACGCCAAGGTCCGGCGGGTTTTCGGCGAACGCCTTCAGGGCCGTCACCCCGTCGGTATAGACGCGCGTGACGAACCCCTCGGACTGGAGGGCGATCGACACCGAGGTCAGGATGTTGCGGTCGTCGTCGACCAGCGCGATCATGTGGCTCATCAATCGGTCCGGAGCGGGCTTAGGCAGCGGTTGGACGGGACACAAGCTATGCGGTGCCGTTTTGACCGCGCAACTTTTTCGGGTTTATAGGCGCTCTTACTGCAGTGATGCGGCGGCTGCCGAAGGGTCGCCGCCGCTCATTTTATTTAAGGAAGGGAAGCGGGTGGGCGACCGGGTCGCAAAACATGGACTTGAATCGCAGGGGATCGTGACTCCTGCCGAGCTGCACTGGAACCTCTCCACAGCGCCGCTGGTAGAATATGCGGTCAAGCGCGACGAGGGCATGCTCGCCAAGGACGGACCGCTGGTCGTCAAGACCGGCAAGCACACCGGCAGAAGCGCCCAGGACAAGTTCACCGTCCGCGACGAGCTGACCGATTCCGTCGTCTGGTGGAACAAGGGCAACAAGCCGATGGATCCGGCCGCGTTCGACCGGCTCTACGAGGATTTCCTCGCCGCGCTCGGCGAGAAGGACCTGCTGTTCGTCCAGGACCTGTACGGCGGCTCACAGCCCGAGCATCGGGTACGGGTGCGGGTGATCAACGAGCTCGCCTGGCACAGCCTGTTCATCCGAACGATGCTGGTGCGGCCGGAAGCCGACGAGCTGCCCGGCTTCCTGCCCGAGTTCACGATGATCGACCTGCCGAGCTTCCGCGCCGACCCCGAGCGCCACGGCTGCCGCAGCGAGACGGTGATCGCGGTCAATTTCACCAGGAAGCTGATCCTGATCGGCGGCACCGCTTATGCTGGCGAGATGAAGAAGTCGGTGTTCGGCTTGCTGAACTTCCTGCTTCCGCCGCAGGGAATCATGCCGATGCACTGCTCGGCCAACGTCGGCCCCGACGGAGACACCGCGATTTTCTTCGGCCTTTCGGGAACCGGCAAGACGACCTTGTCGGCTGACCCCAACCGGACGCTGATCGGCGACGACGAGCATGGCTGGTCGGACACTGCGGTCTTCAATTTCGAGGGTGGCTGCTACGCCAAGATGATCCGCCTGTCCGAGACAGCCGAACCGGAGATTTACGCGACGACCAAGCGCTTCGGAACGGTGCTCGAGAATGTGGTGATGGACCCGGAGACACGCGAGCTGGACCTCGACGACCCGAGCCTCGCCGAGAACAGCCGCGGCGCCTATCCGATCGACTACATCCCCAATTCTTCCAAAGAGAATATGGGGCCGGTGCCGAAGAACGTGGTTATGCTGACCGCCGACGCGTTCGGAGTCCTGCCGCCGATTTCCCGGCTGACCCCCGATCAGGCGATGTATCACTTCCTGTCGGGCTACACCGCCAAGGTCGCCGGCACCGAGATTGGCGTGACCGAGCCGGAAGCGACCTTTTCCACCTGCTTCGGGGCGCCGTTCATGCCGCGCCATCCGTCGGTCTACGGCAACCTCCTCAAGGAGCGGATCGCCAAGGGCGGGGTAGACTGCTGGCTGGTCAACACCGGCTGGACCGGTGGCAAGTATGGCACCGGCAAGCGGATGCCGATCCAGGCGACCCGCGCGCTGCTGAACGCCGCGCTCGACGGCAGCTTGAAGAACGCCAAGTTCCGCAAGGACCCGAACTTCGGATTCGACGTGCCGGTCCATGTGCCGGGCGTCGACGATGCGATCCTCGATCCGCGCGGCACCTGGGCGGACCCGGCGGACTATGACCGCACGGCGGCCAGGCTGGTCGACCTGTTCGTCGAGAATTTCGCCGAGTTCGAAAGCCAGGTCGACGAGGGCGTCCGCCAAGCCGCGCCGAAGGTGCTGCAAGGCCAGGGCCAACCGCAAACGACTCCAGCCTAGCGCCCGGTCGCCGATCGGGCCCCCTTACAAGGACCCGATCGATGACCGAACTGTCGCCACGCCTGTTCCATTCCGACGCCGAGATCGAGCATATCGGCGAGGGGCTGCTCGCGCGCACGCTGCCGCGGGCCGAATGGACCCACGAGGCGCATCTCGCCGCGACCGCCTATCTGCTGCTCAGGCGGCCGGACGTCGACCTCGACACGCAGCTTCCCGACATCATCCGCCGCTACAATGAGAGCGTCGGCGGAGTGAACAGCGACAGCGAGGGCTATCACGAGACGATCACGCGGGTGTTCCTGCACGGAGCCCGGCGGTTCCTGGCCGATGCCGACCAGCGGGAACCGCTTCACGAAATCGTGAATGGGTTGCTGCTGTCGCCGATGGGCCGCCGCGGCTGGCCGCTGCGCTTTTATTCGCCGAAGCGGCTGTACTCGACTGAAGCCCGGCGCGAGTTCATCGCTCCAGACATCACCGCGATGCCCTGATCAGCCCGGATAGCGGATGCCGAGGATTTCGTAGCTCTTCTCGCCCGAGGGCAGTCGGACAATTCGCTCGTCGCCCAGCCTGGCGCCGATCAATGCCCGGGCGAGGGGCGCGCTCCAGCCGATCCGGCCGGCGTCAGCGTCGGTTTCGTCGTCGCCGACGATCGTCAAGACGCGGCGGTTGTCGTCTTCGTCGGTGAGCTCGACGGTGGCGCCGAAGCGGACTTGGTCGCGCGATTGCTGGGTCGACGGGTCGACGACCCTGGCAGCCTTCATGATCCGGGCGAGATGGGAGAGCCGTCGGTCAATCTCGCGAAGTCGGCGCTTGCCGTAGAGATAGTCGGCATTCTCGGAGCGGTCGCCGAGCGCCGCTGCCCACGAGACGACCTCGACGATTTTTGGCCGTTCGACACCGAACAGCTCGTCATATTCGGCCCGGAGGCGCTGCAGGCCCTCGGGCGTGATGAAGCGCGGCTGTGCGTCAGCCACGATCAGCCAGGGTGAGACTTGCCCAGGTAACGCGACACATGGAGCGTCGTACGCGCCGCCGGCTGCGGGTTGAGGCTGTCGTAGACCACGCTGTTCTCAATAACCCGCTGGACGTAGCCGCGGGTCTCCGTGAACGGAATGGCCTCGATCCAGCCGATCATGTCGACCTGATTGGTGCGCGGATCGCCATAGGCATTGACCCACTTGCGGACGTTGCCCGCGCCGGCGTTGTAGCTTGCGACCGCCAACGGAACGCTGCCGTTCCAGGTGTTGAGCATCCGCTGGAAGTATGCCGAGCCGAGCATCACGTTGAATTCGGGATCGTGGATCCGGCTGCTCGAATAGCCGACACCGAGTTTGCCTGCCTGCTCGCGGGCGGTGCCCGGCATCAGCTGCATGAGCCCGCGCGCGCCGGCATGGCTGACGGCATTTCGGTCGAACGAGCTTTCCTGCCGGGTGATGCCATGCGCCAGCGACCAGGACGTGCGCGGTGTGCTGCGCAGCGTCGGGAAGGCGTCGCGGACGTAGAATGGGACGCCGTTGTTGCGCGACCCGCGGGCCACCCAGACAGCGATGTCCTGCCGGCCGAGCTGCCTCGACATCTCGATCGCCAGCGCCCGCTCGGCCGGCGTGTCGAGCGACTCACCGAGCGCCCTGACGAACA
>CAMPJH010000019.1 GCA_946886845.1 uncultured Sphingomonas sp.
GTTCGAGAAGATGCCGTCACCGATCCGCTTGACGGTCACCATCCAGTCGTTCTCGTCCGGCGCGGTGCACAGCGAATAGTTGCGCCGCACCTCCGCACCGTCGATGTCGGCCTTCAAAGTTAGATGCTGCCCAGCCTTGAACAGGAAGACGTCGCGCAACTCGGGTGGAATTTCGAAACGGATGGAAAAGGCCTCCGGCGTTTCGGAGACGATTTCCGCCACGCGCAGCGGATGGAAGTGGGCGCTCATTACCAGGTCGCGTCGGGGTAGGTGCGCGGCAGGAACTGCATGACCGCGAGGATGTGGCCGAGATGCTCGCTGTGATGGCCGCGCCGGCCGCCGAGGATCGGCCGCTGGTCGGCCGGGGGCTCCAGCTTCGCCTCCGACAGGACGTTGGCAAGCGCCGACCGATATTCGGCTTCGAACTGCCGCGGGTCAGCTGCGATCCCGCGGGCGATCAGGGCCTCCAGGGCTTCATCGACTTCGAACAATTCGGGGATGAAGCGCCAGCACCAGTCGAGGCCGCCGGCCATCCGCCGGGCGCTCTCTTCGGTGCCGTCGCCGAGGCGGATCGTCCATTCGGACGCCAGCTCGCGATGATAAGCGACTTCCTTGACCGCCTTGGCGGCGAATTCGGCGAGGAACCGGTCGGACGAGCCGGCCAGCCGCTGGAACAGCATATGCTGCCAGGTCGAGAATAGCAGCTGGCGGGCGATCGTCCGGGCAAAATCGCCGTTCGGCTGCTCGACCAGCAGGCAGTTGCGGAAATCGAGAACGTCGCGGTGAAAGGCGAGCCGGTCGCCATCCCTGCCCTCGGCTTCGCAGGCTCCCGCTTCGTTCAGCAGGAAAGTCGCCTGGCCGATCAGGTCGAGCGCGAGGTTGGCGAGGCTGAGGTCGACCTCGAGCGCCGGCGCGTGGCCGCACCATTCGGACAATCGCTGGCCGAGGATCAGCGAATCGTCGCCGAGCCGAAGCAGGTAATCGAAACGTGCGGGGTCCGGCTCGCCCGCCGCCGGCGCGTCGAAAGCGCCAGCCCCGGTCGCATCGTCCGGCACGTCGATCGGCGGCAGCGACGCCATCAGATGTGCTTCACCTCGTCGGGGATGTCGTAGAACGTCGGGTGCCGGTAGATCTTGTCGGCCGCCGGCTCGAACAGCTCTCCGGCCTGGTCAGGGTCGGATGCGATGATGTCCCTGGACGGCACCACCCACAGGCTCACCCCTTCCATCCGCCGCGTGTAGGTGTCGCGCGCGTGGGCAAGCGCGAGCTGCGGGTCAGGAGCATGAACGCTCCCAACGTGGCGATGCGACAGGCCACCCTTGGAACGGACGAAGACTTCCCAGAGCGGCCAGTCACCGCTCACGCCGCCTTCCTCGCCTGGCGCTTGCCTTCATGAGCGTCGGCCGCTTCGCGCACCCAGGCGCCGTCGACCCAGGCATTGCGGCGCGCTTCCATTCGTTCCCTGGCGACCGGGCCCTCGCCCTTGACCACTGCGTAGAACTCGTCCCAGTCGACCTCGCCGAAGTCATAGCCGCCCTTCTTCTCGTTCCACTTGAGGGAGGGGTCGGGAACGGTGAGGCCGAGGAAGTCCGCCTGGGGAACGGTGATGTCGACGAACTTCTGGCGGAGCTCGTCATTGGTCTCGCGCTTAATCTTCCAGCGCATCGACTGGGCGGTGTTCGGGGAGTTCTCGTCGGGCGGACCGAACATCATCAGCGACGGCCACCACCAGCGGTTGAGCGCGTCCTGCGCCTGGCGGCGCTGCTCCGGCGTCCCGCGGGCCATGGCGATCATGATCTCGAAGCCCTGCCGCTGGTGGAAGCTCTCTTCCTTGCAGACCCGCACCATTGCCCGCGCATAGGGACCGTAGCTGGTGCGCTGCAGCGGCACCTGGTTCATGATTGCCGCTCCGTCGACCAGCCAGCCGATCGCGCCGATGTCGGCCCAGGTCAGGGTCGGATAGTTGAAGATCGTGCTGTACTTCGCCTTCCCCGAAAGCAGCGCCTCGGTCATTTCGTCGCGGCTGGTCCCGAGCGTCTCGGCGGCGCAATAGAGGTAAAGGCCGTGCCCCGCCTCGTCCTGCACCTTGGCGAGCAGAATCGCCTTGCGGCGAAGCGACGGCGCCCGGGTGATCCAATTCCCTTCGGGAAGCATGCCGACGATCTCTGAGTGCGCGTGCTGGCTGATTTGCCGGGTCAGCGTCCGCCGATAGGCCTCGGGCATCCAGTCCTTCGGCTCGATGAACTCGTCGGCGGCGACCCGCGCCTCGAACGCCTCGAGCAGCTCGGGGTCCTCGAGGTTCTCGATCTTCGCACTCTTCTGCAGCTCGGTCGTGTACATGCTTGCAGATGTAGCCTCTCGCCCGCCGCGGTTCAAATAACCTGCTGTCGCCGAAACCCAAATCGCTGTAGGGAGGTTACGACGGCGGGGGGCCGTAGCGTTCTGCCAAACAGGAGGAACCGATGGCGACCGATGCTGCCGAAACGACGACTTCCCGGGCCACAATCCCCGCCCGCAACTGGAAATGGTTGATGCTGCGAGGCGTGCTCGCGCTGATCCTCGGCGTGTGCGCCGTGATTTTCCCATTGAGCGCGCTGTTCGCATTCACTCTCGTGTTCGCGGCTTATGCGTTCGTTGACGGGATTGCCTCGCTGATGAGCGGATACCGCGGAGCGCGCGCCGGCGAGCGCTGGGGGGCTCTTGTCTTCCGCGGAGTGACCGGGATCCTCGTCGGGATTTTATTCGTGCTGATGCCGATGATCGCGACGGTCACCTATGCATATCTCAGCATCGCGCTCCTCGCGGCGTGGTCCATTATCGCCGGCGCCCTCGAGATCTCGGCGGCGATACGCCTGCGCAAGGAAATCGAGGGGGAGTGGTTGCTGGGCCTTTCCGGAGTCATCTCGCTGCTGCTCGGGATCGGGATTATTGCGCTGGTTATGCCCATCCCGGCCGCGACCATGCTGACGGCATCATGGCTCATCGCCATCTACGCTTTTGCAGCCGGCATCGTGCTCGTCGTCCAGGCATTTCGGCTAAAAAGGCAAAGCGCCGGCTAGTCGACGACCCGTCCGCCGATCGTCCGCGAATAGCCGGTGAACTCGGCGACGGCGCGGCCGTCGGCGGTTTTCACCGACACGTGCGTGACTCCGCTTCGGCCGGAGGTTGCCAACTCCTCGCCTTCCGCGACCAGCACTTCTCCAGCCTCGGCGCTGCCGAGGAACACGATCGATGCCTGGGCGGCGACCGCCCGCTCGTTGCGGCCGTTGCAGACGTAGGCGAATGCCGTGTCGGCGAGTGCAAACACGATTCCCCCATGGGCGATGCGATGGCCGTTGAGCATGTCGTCGCGAAGCTCCATCGACAATCGGCAATAGCCGGCGCGCACTTCTTCGATCCGAATGCCCCACGCGGGCCCCGTTCCCTCATCGGACAGCATCTGTTGCGCGACGCGGCTGGCGAGTTCGTTTGCGTCCACGGCCCCTCCTTCGCTACTTCGGGGCATGGATTACGACACGATCGACTTCAAGCTCGAGGGCGGCGTCGCGCGGATCACGCTCAACCGTCCCGACCGGCTCAACAGCTTCACCGCTCACATGCACGAGGAGCTTCGGGGGGCGCTCGATCAGGCCGAGGTCGCGCGGGTGGTGATCCTCACCGGCGCCGGTCGGGCGTTCTGCGCCGGCCAGGACCTCAATGACCGCGCCGTGGCGGCCGACGGGCATCCGGTCGACCTCGGAGTGACCGTCGAAACCGGCTGGAACCCGCTGATCAAGCGGCTGGCGGCCATGCCGCAGCCGGTCATCGCCCGGGTCAACGGAGTCGCCGCCGGCGCCGGTGCCAATATTGCACTCGCCTGCGACATAGTCGTCGCGGCGCGCTCGGCGAAATTCATCCAGAGCTTCTCGGCGATCGGCCTGATCCCCGACAGCGGCGGAAGCTGGATCCTGCCGCGGCTGGTCGGCCACGCCCGAGCCATGGGCCTGGCCCTCACCGGCGAGCCGCTGCCAGCCGAAAAAGCGGAAGAATGGGGACTGATCTGGAAATGCGTCGACGACGATGCGCTCGACTCGGAAGTCGATGCGCTCGCCGCCAAGCTCGCCGCTTTGCCCCCGCTCGGACTTTCCGCGATCAAGTCGATTATCCGCTCCACCTGGGACCGCACGCTCGACCAGGAGCTGCAGATGCAGCGCAACGAGATGCGCCGGCTCGGCTTCACCGAGGACTATCGCGAGGGTGTGGCGGCCTTCCTCGAAAAGCGCCCGCCCAAGTTCATCGGGCGCTGATCAATCGGCGACAAGGCTGGCGAATTTGGCGAGATCGATGTTGCCGCCTGAGACGATGCAGACGATCGGCCCCTCGCCCGCCTCGCCGGTGAGGGCCGCGGCCAAAGCGAGCGCGCCGGCGCCTTCCGAAATCACCCGCGCCTTCTCGGCGGTCAGGCGCATGGCGTCGCGGACCTGATCGAGCGAAACGGTGATTGTACCATCGACGACCGCCTGCATCCGCTCCCACATCCGCGCGGTGACGCTCTGGCCGCCGGCGCCGTCGACGAACGACGCCTGCCAGCCGGGGAATTTGCTCGGGGCGCCGGCTTCCAGCGAATAAGCGTAAGGCGAAGCGGTCTCCGGCTCGGCACAGACGATCCGGACATTCGGGCGAAGCGCCTTAATCGCGCTGCCGACTCCGGTGATTAGCCCGCCGCCGCCGATCGCGGCGATGACGGTGCGGACATCCGGAGCATCTTCGAGGATTTCCAGCCCCATGGTGCCGTGACCGGCGATGAAATCGTGATTGTCGAACGGGTGGATGAAGGTCGCCTCCAGCCCTTCGAATTCGTGCGCCTCGGCTGCCTTCCAGGCGCGCTCATAGGGTACCGGGATGATCGTCGCGCCGAGCGCCCGCATCCGGTCGAGCTTGGTCTGCGGCGCGGTTTCGATCGTCACCACCGAGCAGGGGATTCCCGCCGCCCGCGCCGCATAGGCGACGCCCTGCCCGGCATTGCCGGCGCTGATCGTCCAGACACCGCGGGCGCGTTCTTCCGGCGAAAGATTCGCGACCGCGTTCGCCGCGCCGCGGATCTTGTAGGCATTGGTCGGCTGCAAATTCTCGAGCTTGAGTCGGATGTCCGGGCCGTCCGGGCCGAGGTCGAGCTTCACTAGCGGCGTGCGCAGCACGGTACCGGCGATCCGCTCCCGCGCCGCCTCGACATCCTCGATCGCGATCGGACGTACGGCTTCGACCATCGTCTCCCTTCCTGCTCCGTGCCAACTTCTTCTAAGGAGGCGCGATGAAGACTCAACAATTGCTCAATTACGAGCGCGACCGGTGGATCGCCGGCGACAGCGGCCTGTCCGAGCTGCCGAGCGCGATCGACGGCTCGCCGGTGGCGATCGCCGGCTCCGGCGGTCTCGATTTCGGCGCCATGCTGCGCCACGCCCGCGAGGTCGGCGGGCCGGCGCTGCGCAAGATGACCTTTCACGACCGCGCGCGGATCCTCAAGGGCCTGGCGCTGGCGATCATGGACAAGAAGGAAACGCTCTACGAGCTGAGCTTTCAGACTGGCGCCACCCGCAAGGACGGCTGGATCGACATCGAGGGCGGCGCCGGCACCCTCTTTTCCTTCTCGTCGAAGGGGCGCCGCGAGCTTCCCGACGCCCATGTCCTGCTCGACGGTGCGCTCGAGCCATTGTCGAAGGGCGGGACGTTCGTCGGCCAACACATCTATACGCCGATGCAGGGCGCGGCGGTGCATATCAACGCCTTCAATTTCCCGGTTTGGGGAATGTTAGAGAAGCTCGGCCCGACCCTGCTCGCCGGGGTTCCGGCAATCGTCAAGCCGGCGTCGTCGACCTCCTATCTGACCGAAGCGGCGTTCCGGGTGATGATCGACAGCGGCCTCTTGCCCGACGGCGCGCTGCAGCTGATCGTCGGCGGGGTCGGTGACCTGTTCGATCATCTCACCGGCCAGGACGTGGTCAGCTTCACCGGCTCGGCCTCGACCGCCTTGAAGCTGCGCACCCATCCGACAGTGATACGCGAATCGGTGCGATTCGTCGCCGAGCAGGACAGCCTCAACGCCTCGATCCTCGGTCCCGATGCCGGCCCCGGAACGCCGGAGTTCGACCTGTTCGTTCGCGAAGTCGCAACCGAGATGACGGTCAAGGCGGGCCAGAAATGCACCGCCATCCGCCGGGCGATGGCGCCGACCGAACATCTCGACGCGCTCGAAGAGGCGCTACGTGAGAGGCTTGCCAAGACCAAAGTCGGCGACCCGCGCGCCGAGGACACGCGCATGGGCGCGCTGGTCAGCAACAGCCAGCGCGACGACGTCCGCGCCAGGATCGCCGAGCTCGAGGCCGCCGGCGCCCGGATCGTCGCCGGCGATCCTTCCGCCGAGTCCCCGGTGAAGGGCGGCGCCTTCCTGCCACCGATCCTGCTCCGAAGCGACGACCCGTGGGGCACCGATGCGGTGCACGACGTCGAGGCGTTCGGGCCGGTGTCGACGATCATGCCGTACCGGGACCTGGACGACGCGATCGCGCTCGCCAACCGCGGCAAGGGCAGCCTCGCTTTGTCGCTCTTCACCCACTCGCCGGACGTGGCCCGCGACTTCGTCAGAGGTGCCGCCTCGTTCCACGGCCGGATGCTGGTGATCGACCGCGACAATGCCAGCGAATCGACCGGTCATGGCTCGCCGCTGCCGGTGCTGGTCCATGGCGGCCCCGGCCGCGCCGGGGGCAGCGAGGAGATGGGCGGGGTGCGCGGCGTCAAGCATTACATGCAGCGCACCGCGCTCCAGTCGTCGCCGGCGATGATCGCCGCGATCACCAGGCAATATGTCGCCGGAGGGCCCAAGCACGTCATCGACACCCACCCGTTCCGCCTCAAGATGAGCGAGCTCAAGATCGGCGACACCTGGGTGACCGACAGCCGGACGGTGACGATCGAGGACATCGAGCATTTCGCGGGATTCACTGGCGACAAATTCTATGCGCACATGGACGAGGAGGCGGCCAAGGCGTCGCCGATCTTCGAGGGCCGGGTCGCCCACGGCTATCTGATCCTGAGCTTCGCTGCCGGCCTGTTCGTCGATCCCGATCCCGGCCCGGTGCTGGCCAACACCGGCCTTGAAAATCTGCGCTTCCTGACCCCGCTTTACCCCGGCGATTCGATGCGCGTGGAGCTGTCGGTCAAGGCCAAGTCGATAAAGTCCGAGGACACCGGCCAGGTCCGCTGGGCGGTCGAGATCTTCAACCAGGCGGACGAGCTGGTCGCCACCTACGACCTACTGACCGAGAACGTCCCTTAGGCACCGGAACGGCCGCTTTCGCCCGTTCGTTGGGAAGTGGATTCCAACGCAAGGAGGGCGAGATGAAGATCAGCGAAGTGATGACCCGCAACGTCAAGACCGTGACCCCGGACACGACCGCGCAGGAAGCGGCCGGCTTCATGCTTAGCGAGGACGCCGGATCGATGCCGGTCAGCGAAGGCGACCGGTTGATCGGCATGGTCACCGACCGTGACATCGCCGTTCGAGGAGTCGCCAAGGGCCGCGGTCCCGAAACTCCGGTCCGCGAGCTGATGACCGACCAGGTGATCTGCGTTCGCGAGGATGACGACGTCGACGATGTCGCCAGCAAGATGAGCGAGACCCAGGTCCGCAGGCTACCGGTGGTCGACGAAGACGATCGGCTGTGCGGTATCGTCAGCCTTGGCGACCTCAGCCGCGAAACCAACGATGAAAGCGCCCATCAGGCGCTCGAGGGCGTCAGCCAGCCCGGAGGCCAGCACCAGCAGAGCTAGCGCCTAGCGGCGGCCCAGTTCATTGATGGTGCCGTCGACCAGCTTCGAGTCGGTTTTGGCGTCGACCTGCTCGGCGATCAGTCGAGCAGCGGCGCGGGTCGCTGCCTCCGCGGCGGCGGCGCGCAGCTGCTGGACCGCGGCGCGCTCCTCGGCGGCGATCTTGTCCTCCGCCATCCTGCCGCGCCGCTCAACCATGGCCTCGGCATCTGCCCTCGCCTTAGCGATCAGCGAGTCCGCTTCGTGGCGAGCGCGCTCGACCATCGCCGCGGCATCGCTTTCCGCGGCTTCCGCCTTGGCCTGATATTCGGCCTTCAGCGCCTCGGCTTCCTTGCGCAGAGTCTCCGCCTCGGCGAGCTGCTCACGGATCGCGTCGATCTTGTGATCGAGCGCCTTGCCGATCGCGGCCGGCACCTTCTTCCAGATCATCAGCGCGAACACCGCCAGCATCGCCATCGCGATCCACATCGGCGCGGTGACACCGAGCAGCGCGGGCTCGGCATGCTCGGCGGTCTCCGGCGCATGGGTCTCAGCGACCAATTGGGCCTCAGCCATTGCTCACCGCCTTCACCGCTTTTGCCGCCTGATCCGCCGAGACCGGCTTGCCGGTCAGCTTCGCGACCAGCTCCCGGGCGGCTTCGGCAGCAACCGAGTCAATCTCGCCCATCGCCTTCTCGACCGACTTGCGGATCTTGTCTTCGGCCTTGGCGAGCGTCTTTCCGACCTCGGCGTCGATCGCTCGGGTGCGCTCCTCGACTTCGAGCGCGCCGGCCTGCTTGGCGGCCAAGGCGAGCTTCATCGCCTCGCCGCGGCTGGCCTCGATGGCCTGCCGATATTCCGCCTCGGTCTGTTCCGCTTCGTTGCGGGCGGCCTGAGCCCTCTCCAGGTCCTCGCCGATCTTGCGGTCGCGTTGTTCGACGACGCCCTGGATCTTGGGCACCATCCCCCGCCCGATGACGAAGAAAATGGTGCCGAAGACCAGCAGCAGCCAAAACAGCTGGGACCAGAAGATGTCCGGAAGTTGCGCGATTTGAGGCATTTCAGCTCCGGCTGGAAATCAACCCTTGGCGTCGATCAACGCGCGTAGAGGATGATCATCGCCACGGCGAACGCGATCAGGCCGAGAAGCTCGGCGGCGGCGAAGCCGATGAACAGGCGGCCCTGCTGGCCGTCGGCCGCTGCCGGGTTGCGAAGCGCGCTCTCGAGGAACGAGCCGAAGACGTTGCCGACGCCGACTGCTGCGGCGCCGACGCCGATCGCTGCAAGGCCCGCGCCAATGACTTGTGCTGATGCGAAGTCCATTTGATAACTCCTTGTGAGAACTGGGTTAAGCTCGAAAACTAGTGAAGGTTTTCCGCGTCGTTGAGATATAAGGTCGTCAGCAGCGCGAAGACATAGGCCTGGATCGCCGCGACCAGCAGCTCGAGCGCTGCTACGCCGGCGATGAACAGGAAGCTGATCGCTGCGACCAGCAGCCCCATGACTCCGCTACCGCTCGCCGGGGCCGAGGCGAAGGTGTCGCCGGCGCTGATAATGAAGCTTCCGAACACCTCCATCAGGATGTGGCCGGCGATCATCGCCACGAAGAGCCGGAGCCCGAGGCTGAAGGGCCGGACCATAAAGCTGATGAACTCGATGATGAAGATCAGCGGCATCATCACGATCGGCGTGCCGCGCGGAATGAACAGCGAGAAGAAATGCAGCCCGTGCTTCCAGAAGCCGACGATCAGGACGATCGAGAAGCTGAGCACGGCGAGGACGCCGGTGACGCTGAAATGGCTGGTCGAAGTGAACGGATGGAACCCCGGGATGATCGGCGCCAGGATCGCTAGCGGCATCAGCCCGAGCAGGTTCGACACCAGGATGAAGGTGAACAAAGAGAAGATGTAGGGCGTGTACTTTTTGCCCTGCGGCCCGATGTTCACATGGACCATATTGTCGATGAAGCCGGTCAGGCCTTCGACCGCCATCTGCCAGCGGCCCGGAACGACCTGCCGCCGCATCCCGCCCCACATGAATGCGGCGATGATGATCAGCGTCGCCAGCATCCAGGCGGCGCTGTTGGTGAAGCTGACGTCGTACCCGCCGATTTGCAGCGGAACGATCGGCTCCACCGTGAACTGGTGCATCGGGTCGATCTTGCCTTCTGCGGCCACTGGTCCTGGCTACCTCAGCTTGCGCCCGGGGGCGTCTTGGAAATCCTCATGACGTTCACCACGCCGACGCCGAACCCGAGGAACAGCATCAACAGGAAGAACAGCGGGAAGGTCCCGAACAGCGAGTCCAGGCCCCAACCGAGAATGCCGCCGCCGGCCGGAGCTCCGACCAGGTGGCTGAACATCAGCTGCCAAACCCGAGTGGTCGGGTTGGGCATTGCCTTGCCGGCCCGCTTAGCCTCCGCCTGCTGCAGCCGGTCGATCCGCTCATCGAGCGATCCGAGCCGTGCATCCTGAGGAAGCTCTGGGTCTTGCGGGGCTTCTTCGGCTGCCATGTCTTTCCTCCAGTTCGGCCGGCCCGGTGGAGGCGGCAGAGTCGGGCAGGTTCAAGGACATGGCGGCGGCAAAGCCCGCCAAGGCGCGGCCCCTTTATGAACCGGGCTGTCGATAGTCAACCGCGGGCAATGGCTGTAGGTTCGCTCCCAGCAAGAGGGGGATGATTCGACTTATGGCCAAGGTTCTAAAACTCGTGCTTCCGCTGCTACTCGTCGGCGTTCCGGCGGTCGCCCAGGAACCTGTCGTTCCGGAAAAATCCGGGCCCGTGACCCGCCAGACCGCACACAGGGAAACGCCACTGGTCGACTTCGAATATAGTTGGCCGGAGGCGGTGTCGTCGCAGGCGCCGCTGGTCGCCCACTTTCAGGCCGACCTGTCGAAAAGCTATGACGAGGCGCTGAAGAACGCGCGCGAAAACAAGGCCGCGACCGAGCAGTACGGCGGTCCGTTCAACCAAAACATGTTCAACCGTGTGTGGACGCTCGAGGGGCAGACTGCCCGTCTGGTCTCGCTGGTCGCCAACACCGACACTTTCACGGGCGGCGCTCACCCCAATCACGACAGCTTCGCCCTGCTTTGGGATCGTTCGGCGGGCAAGGGAATCGAGTTCGCGCAGCTGTTCGAATCGCCGGCCGGCCTGGAGGGCGCGGTCAGGGCCAGCTTCTGCCGGCTGCTGGACGCCGAGCGGCTGAAGCGGCGAGAGGGAGAGAAGCTCGACGGGGAGTTTTCCGAATGCCCCGCCTTTTCGGAACTGACCATCGCCCCCACCGGCAAGGAGGGCAGCAGCACCTTCGATTCCGTAGTGCTGATCGCCGACCCTTATGTCGCCGGCCCATATGCCGAGGGCGATTATACGATCCTCGTCCCGGTTTCCGCGGCGCTGGTGGCGGCGCTGAAGCCCGAGTTCCGGAGCGAATTCAAGGTTCAGCCCCGGCAATAGGCCGGGACTGGCGGCGGCTGGCCGGCGGCGCGGCGACGCCACACGCCGTCGTTGAGCATATAGATTTCCCCCACCCTGACTTTGGCCAGCAGCTCGCAGCCGGTCGCAATCCCGACCGCTTCGGGGGTGACGTTCCGCCGGGTTGCAAGCCCGATGTAAAGACTGCGGCGGCGGATGTTCACTGCTGCCACCTGGCGACGCACCGCTGGGGAGGCGCCGGCGGTATAGCCGAGATAGCCGTCGAAGCGCTCGCCCACGACACCGGATTGCTTGGCCGCGACGATCGCCGGATTCGTCTGGGCCTGCGCCGGGGCGGCAACCGACGCCAGCACAACCGCCACAGCCAGTCTTAACAGGCTGCTCATTGCGGATTCTGCGGGAAGGCTTCCGGATTTTCTCGGATCAGCTGCTGGACGTCCTGCTGAAGCCGGACCAGCACTTCCTGGCGGATGTCGACATTGAGGTTGATCTCGATCGGCTTGTCCGGCGCGTTCACGGTCACGCAGCTCGCCAGCGGGATTGCGATTGCTGCGCCGGCGATCAGCCGGAGGCGTCGTCTGTTCCTGTTCTCGGTCATTGCTCTCACTCGCTTGGCTGTGGGGGTTGAGGGCCAACTTCGACGTCGTCGATCGGCGTTCGCCGATCCTGGTCTTCCTCTTTCCTGAGGATTCGCACTTCGGTCTCGATTCCGGGCGCGTCGAGCGGGAACGGCATGACCGGTTCGATCACCGGCCTCGGGTCCTTGAAGCCCTTTGCCATCTGGATGAGCGCTCGGAACGGGCCATTGATGTTGAGGTTGACGATCATTGGAACGTTCTTGAATGCGCCGCGCACCAGGCCGGCGACGAAGCCGCCCTCGGTCCCGAGCGTGATCTCGCTGATCGTGAAGCGGGTCGCGAACTCGCCGGCGAGGTCGCCATCGAGCCGGATGACCATCGACCTGAAGCGAAGATCGCTGAGAAGGTCGAAGGCGACCCCGACCATCAGCCCCGCATCGGGCTTGGTCCCCGTGTATCGGAACTGACCGCCCGGCGGCCGCGAATCGAGCCGCCCGCCGACGATCCGCCCCCCGTCCTCGTCGAAGATCATCGGCAACACGCCGTCGAAGGTGCCGGTAATCTCGAGCCCTTCGAAGCCGAGGCTGTCGACGAACTGCTTGGCGTCGAAGCCGATCAGCTCGAACGTCAGCCGCTTGTCGCTCGGGCTGCCGAAGTTGAGAATGGTTTCCTGGAGGACCAGCCGGCCGCCCATGAACGGCCATTCGCCGCGCTCGATCCGCACCAGCTGGTTGGGCAGCAGTTGATAGCGGATGATTCCGTTCTCGACGATGATACCGGGGTTCATCGAGCGGATGGTGGCGACCTGCCCCGGCGAGGTCTCGAGCCCGAGCAGGTCGGTGAAATGAACGCTGGTGGTTAGCCCCTCGACCGGGCCGAACGGCGCCGCCAGGTCCATGTCCTGGGTCGAGAAGTCGCCGGTCGAAGTCACTTCGCCGGAGTCCGACCATTCGATCCGGCCGCGGCCGCGAAGCGTGCCTTCGACGAGGGCGACAACGCCCTCGGTCAGCCTGGTCAGCTCTTCGGGCTGGAGATTGGGACCAAAGGTGATGCCGGGCACGTCGAGGGTCGCGAAACCGGAGCCGCTGTCGAGATTGTGATCGATGGCGACATCGGTGACGTGGGTGCCGCTGTCCGGGTGGCGAAGGCTGCCGGCCGCCGTGATCCGCTCGTCCGACATGACGAAATGCACGTCGTCGCTCTTCAGCGGATAGAAGCGCGGCGGATCGGCGCGATCCTCGACGAACAGGCTGCCGTCGATCGTCAGGTCGCTGCCGGCAAACCGCCAGCGGCCGTCGATGTCTCTCATCCGCAGCGGGACGTTGCCGATCATCGCCTCGGCGTTGGACAGTGTCCCGCTCGCGCCGCGACTGCCAAATGCGCCTCGAAGCGTCTCGGCGTCGAGCGCGATCGGCGCTTCCGCCCTGCCCAGCCGAAGCGCGACATTGCTGCCGTTGAAGCCCGCTTGCGACAGCAGGATCGAGCTGGCGTTCAGCCGGAACGGCGATTCGCCGAGCCGTCCGACCAGCGCCGGGTTGGTGATCCGCCCGCCGATTCGCAGCTCGCCGCCGGGCGACTGGGCGATGATCGCCGGGCCGGTCGGGCAAACCGGCAGGCGGGTGCGGCCGAGCTGCAGCTGCTGCATCCTGAGATAATCCCAGCTTACGACCATGCATTCCTGGCCAACCTGGATTCCGCCGCGCGCCCCTACCTCGCCGCTGATCGGCAGGTTGAGGTTTCGGACCTGGCCTCCGGGGAACCTGCCGGTTAGGCCGGCGACGGTGCTGAACCGGGTGGCTCCGGTCGGCTGCGCCCGGAAGTGCAGGGTCGACAGCGAAAGCGTCGCTCCGGCAACGGTGTAGGGCCGGAAGTTGCCGACGCCGTTGATGGCGCCGTTGGGCAATTGGTGGATCGTGACCGTGCCGGTCGGAAGTCCTCCGCCGGCCATCTGCATTGTGCCGTCGAACCGCAGCGACCCCGTCGGCCAATAATAGGTCACGCCCTTGCCGGCGAAGATCCGGGCCCGGGCGCCCGACGCGGTGCGAATGTTGGCGTCGGTGACGCGCGTGGCGCCGTAACCGGGGAAGTTGACCAGCCTGATGCCGCCGGAAACATCGAAATTCCTGGCGCTGGTGAGTAGCGCCCTGCCGATCGCCGAGGCAGCCGGGCCGATCGGCGTCGACCTGGTCGCTTCGAGCGCCCCGGTCAGCCCGGCGATCATCGACGGAGCGAGGCTTGCCTGGTTGGCCGTATAGTGACCGACCAGATACAGCGTGCCCTTGGTCGTGCTCAGGCGGTATTTGCCGCCCAGCCGCGTCCGCTCGGCGGCGATCGTGCCGAGGCGCGAGCGGCGCGCGACGACGTCCAGTTCACCGCGCGCGTCGGCGAAGTCGCCGACGAACGTCATCCGCCCGTTCAGCGCCGCGAGCCCGTTGTCGCCGGCAGTAATCACCTGCGACAGGATGCGCGCGCTGGCGTCATACGTGTCGAACGCCTCGCCGAACCGGCTGTCGAGCTCGAGCCGCGGCTGGACGATCGAGAAGCGGCTTGCCGGGCAGGCGAAATGGTTGGCGGTCAACGGCCCGACGACGTGCGGCCGGCGCGCGCTGACTTCGATCGCGGCGGCGCCGCGGACATTGTCGGCTGCGCAATTGCCGGTCACCAGCCGCGGGCTCGACATCACGAACCGGCCCTTGAAGCCGCCGGTCAGGTTGCCGTTGCCGGCCGCCGCGAACCCGACCGGCCCCCACGGGGTCCGAAGCGAGATGCTGGCGTCGGCGATGTCCATCGCCACGTCGGGCAGCGAGAACGGCTCCCCGGTCGGCGGCGGCAGGAGCTTGTCGATCTCGCCCCAGCTCACTCGTCCGTCGGGGAGCACCCTGCCGCGCAGCCGGACGCCGCGAGCGACGATCCGATAGACGTCGAAGCTGCCGTCCCATTTGAGCCGCATCTGAATCTGCACGCGGCGGGCGGTGACGTCCGGCTGATTGGGGTCGCCGATCCGCAAATTGCTGATCTGCTGGGTCCTGAGGCCGACCCGGTCGAGCGAGTAGCTGGCGTCGACCCCGCGGTTGGCGAGCTCGCGGTCGATGATGCTGCGGGCAATCTCGCGGCGCTGCGTCCAAGCGATGACCAGGGCAACGATCAGCGCCGCGAGGATGCCGACGGCGGCGAGCATGACGATCCTGCGGAACCGCGGCCGCCGGATCTCGATCAGACCCGGATCGTATCCATTCCCGCTCTCGGCCCGCGACTTCGCCATCGGAGCCTATCAACCCCCCCACTTCCCCGCCGTTCCGTCACCGGCACGACCCGCCTTTCCACGTTGGGGCAACTGTGGCTAGGATGCCGCTGCTCGGGTTGGTCGCGAAAGGGAGCGGCATGCACGGGCGAATCACGCCATCGGCGGGCAACGGCAGCGGCCATCGCGAGCGGCTTCGACGGCGGCTGTTCGACGGCGGCGGCAAGGCGCTGCTCGACCATGAGCTGGTCGAATATCTGCTGGCACTGGCGATTCCACGGCGTGACACCAAGGATCAGGCCAAGGAGCTGATAGCCAAGTTTGGCGGCATTGGCCCTTTGCTCTCGGCAAGCGCCGAAACGCTGCGGCGCGAGGGGCTGAGCGAATCGGTGATCGGGGCGCTGAAGATCGCCGAAGCGACATCGCTGCGGCTGCTCGAGACCCGCGCCGAGGGAGCGCCGGTGCTGTCGAGCTGGGAAGCCCTGTGCGACTACCTCCACGCGGCGATGGCCCATTCGCGCACCGAGCAGGTGCGAGTGCTGTTCCTCAACGCCAAGAACATGCTGATCGCCAATGAGGCGATGTGGAACGG
>CAMPJH010000020.1 GCA_946886845.1 uncultured Sphingomonas sp.
GAGGAGGGCGGCGCTGGGAAGCTTTTCGTTGCCGCGCTTCGCATGGAAGGCGTCGATGTCGTCGGCGGCCCAGAAATCCGTTTCGAATTTCTCGGTGGCGCGGTTGATGCGCCTGAGGCGCAGGGCGTGGGTGAAGATGATCGCCCAGGTCCAGATGCTGGCCAGCAGCAGGCCGAGCATGACCAATTTCACGACCGCATCGGCGTGGAGGAACAGGGTCAGCGGCGACATCAAGTCGGTGCTGGTGGTTATCTCAGGCATCAACCCTCGCTGATCGTCTTGAATGTTTCGACCCAGGCCTTGGGCTGGCGCTTCGGCCGGTCGCCGGGGTCGAGGAAGGCGGCGGTGACGCGGGCATCGGTCAAGAGTTGCGGCCCGCGCATGACTCGTTGATGAATATGGACGCTGGCGGCGCGGACCTGCTCGACAGTGGAGAGCACCAGCAAGTCGTCGCCGAGCCGCGCCGGCCCGAGGTAGCGGATATTGACCTCGGCGACCGCATAGACGCCCTCGCCGGCCTCCTTTGCGGCGCGCTGATCGATGCCGGCGGCGCGCAGCATGTCGGAGCGCGCCCGCTCCTTATATTTGAGATAATTGGCGTAATAGACGATGCCGGCGGTGTCGGTGTCCTCGAAATAGACGGTCAGCGCGAAGCGGTGCTCGCGGCCCCCATTGCTCAAGTCAACGAAGCCGCCGCGATAGGGGGTATCGAGGTCCTCGCTCAACGCCTTGCCGCGACTTGCTCGACCAGGCGGAGAAGGTCGCCCTGCGGCGCGGCCATGTCCGCCAGATGCATGCCCCAGCCGGGAATGAACATGCCGAGCACCCCGACCTCGCCATAGATCCGGTCGGTCCTTCTATCACTGGGATCGGCATTGACCCGGACCGAAAGATAGCCGCGCCGGCCGTCATTGACGCAGCGCGCCGAGACCAGGCCTTGGGTACGCAGGAACGGCGTCGGCGGCGCGCCTGCGGTCGACCAGATTATCGGCCCGCCCGGCACCGGCAGCGACCACCGCGCGTTCCAATAGCTGTCGAGCCTTTCCCACGCGGTCGATCCCGGCCGCGCCGGATTGGTGCAGGCCACCGTCATCCCCGGCGCCGGCGCCCAGCCGAACATCGCCCCTTCGGGCGGCGGGTTGTTGGCGCGGAAGCTGACCCAGGTCAGGACGCAGCCGGCCTGGCCGGGCGATGAGCAAACGGGCGTCGACTTGAACGTGCCACCGACCAGCTTTCCTTGCGGGACATAGACATTGTAGCCGGGGAGGATCGCCAACCGCATCTTGGCGGCGATCGGCTTTCCTTCGATTTCGTTCCTGATCAGCTCCTGCAGCATCAGGCTGCCCTGGCTGTGGCCGATCAGGACGAACGGGCGGCCATTATTATGCCTGGCGAGATAGGTCCGCCAGGCGCTGCGAACATCGGCATAAGCGATCGAGCCGGGCCCCTTCACGTCGGCGCCGGTGGCGGCCGCGGCGACGGCGCCGAGGGTCATCTGGCGGTAGACGGGAGCGAAGGCGCGGCAGACGCTGGCAAAGCGGGCGAACTGGACCTGCACCGCGTTGCGCTCGCTATCCACCGCCAGGTCGCTGTTCATGCCGCGGTCGGCGGAGACGGTCGGATAGACGTAGAAACAGTCAATCGGCGCGTTCTTGGCGATTTGTGGCTGACCGTTGGCGCCGTAACCGGCCGGGGTCAGCGCGGTCGTCGGCAGCGGCCTTTGGCAGATGTCGTCGCGGTCGGGCAGGCACAGCCAGCTGGCCGGTTTCGAATAATCGATGGCGGCGGGCGCGGCCGTTGCTGCCTGCGCGACGGCGACACTCAACGTTATGGCAGCAATCACTTCGGCTCACTCTCCACGTCGAACAGGCCCGACTGGCCGCCCGAAGGCTGGGGAAGGCCGAGATGGGCCCAGCCGCGGCCGGTCAGGGCCCGGCCTCTTGCGGTGCGGGCGATGAGGCCGAGCTGAATGAGGAACGGCTCGATGACGTCCTCGATCGTGTCCCTCGGCTCCGACAGGCCGGCGGCGAGGGTTTCGACGCCGACCGGGCCGCCACCGTACAGATCGGCGATCATCGTCAGATAGCGGCGGTCCATCGCATCGAGCCCGAGTGCGTCGATCTCCAGCCGGTCGAGCGCCTTGTCGGCGACGCCGGCGTCGATCGTTTCGGCGCCGACCGCATGGGCGAAGTCGCGAACCCGTCGAAGCAGCCGCCCCGCGATCCTCGGCGTGCCGCGCGAACGGCGGGCGATTTCGTGGCCGCCGTCGTCGGTGACGCCCATGCCAAGCAATCGCGCCGCCCGACGGACGACCAGCTCTAGCTCCTCGACCGAGTAGAAGTTGAGCCGCACCGGGATTCCGAAGCGGTCGCGGAGCGGCGTGGTCAGCAAGCCCTGGCGGGTGGTCGCCCCGATCAGGGTGAAGCGGGGAAGGTCGATCCGCACCGATCGCGCCGACGGTCCTTCGCCGATCATCAGGTCGAGCGCGCGGTCCTCCATCGCCGGGTAGAGCACCTCCTCGACGGCGGGATTGAGCCGATGGATCTCGTCGATGAACAGGACGTCGCCGTCCTCGAGGTTGGTGAGTAGCGCGGCGAGGTCACCCGACTTGGCGATGACCGGGCCCGAGGTTGCCCGGAAGCCGACGCCCATCTCCCGCGCCAGGATTCCGGCGAGAGTCGTCTTGCCGAGGCCCGGCGGGCCATGGAGCAGGACATGGTCGAGCGCCTCCTCGCGGCTCTTGGCGGCGTGGACGAAGACCCGCAGATTCTCCCGCGCCGACTTCTGGCCGATGAACTCGTCGAGGCTCTTCGGACGCAACGCGGTGTCCGCATCTTCACTGGTGCGTTCGGGACTCGTGATCCGGGCCGGGTCGGTTGCCATCCATGCCTGATTCGCAGAAGCATGGCCGCTCGACAAGCAGCGCGGAGGGAAAAGGATGGAGCTCGATCGGCGGACGATGCTTGCAGGTTCGGCGGCGGTGCTCGCGGTCGGCCCGGCGATCGCGCAATCAGGCGCGACCGAGCTGTCGTGGTACGACCGAGCGATCGTCATCGACGCCCTCGGCGGGGTCGGCGACCCCTATGCGCCCGAAGACCAGCTGCGGCTCAGCGACCGCGCCTGGGCTGAGATGGTGGCGACCGGAGTGACGGTGCTGCGCGACACCGTGATGCCGGTCGGCAACGGCACCGATAGCTGGGAGGTTTATCAGAAGGACATCGCGCTTAAGCAAAACATTCTCAACGCCAACCCCGACCGGCTGCAGCTGGTGCGGACCGCCGCCGACATCCTCAAGGCCAAGCGGGAAAGGAAATTCGCGGTCGTAATAGGAACGCAGGACACCGCGATGGTCGGCGGCGACGTCAACCGACTGGTGCAGATGAAGAGGGACGGCGTGATGACCGTCCAACTGACCTATAATAACGCAAATCTCAGCGGCGACGGATCATTGGAACCGCGCAACGGCGGGATCACCAAGCTCGGCAAGGCGACGATCGACCGGATCGAGAAGGAAAAGCTGCTTCTCGACCTGTCCCACGGCGGTGCGCGGACCATGGCCGAGGCCGCGGCGTATGCGAAACGGCCGCTGGTCATCAGCCACACCGGCGCGCGGGCGCTTGCCGATCATCCGCGCAACACGGCCGACGAGACGATCAAGGCGGTCGCGGACAAGGGCGGGATCGTCGGCATCTATTTCATGCCGTTCCTGAGTCTCGACAGTCATCCCAAGGGGTCCGACCTCATCGCGCATATCGAGCATGTAGCGAACGTGGCGGGGGAGGATCATGTCGGTATCGGCACCGACAATGGAGTCCTCCCGCAGCTTGTGAACGAGGAGACGACGCGCAAGCTCAACGCATGGGCGAAGCAGCGGATGGATGCGGGCATCGCCGCTCCCGGCGAGGGTCTCAACGTCTGGCCGATGGTCGCCGACTACAACAGCGTCGACCGCTATCGTCGGCTCGGCTCGGACTTGCAGAAGCGCGGCTGGAGCGAAGCCCGGCTGGAAAAGCTGTTCGGCGGCAATTTCCTGCGCGTCTATCGCGACGCGTGGGGCGGTTAGCTTAGACTGAGCGCTTCTCGCCACGCTTGCGCTGCCACGGCCAGCGCCCCTCGATCTCTAGCTCGAGGCTGAAACTGAGGAAGGTCCGGATGAGGACGATTCCGGCCAGCACCGCGACGCTTTCCAGGGTCGGCCGGACCGCGACGGTGTTGATGATGTCGGCGGCGATCAGGAATTCGAGGCCGAGCAGGATCGCCCGGCCGAAGCTCGAGCGGAAGGTGGCGGCCGCCTGGACCAGGTCTTCGCGCCGGGCAATCCGATAGAGGAACAGCAGCAAGGTGCCGACCGCGCCGGCCCCGATGATCGCGACACCGGCCATTTCAAGGATGTGACCGGCGTCCTGGGCCATCTGGGTCGCGAATAGCTCGATCATAAATCCCCCTCAGTGCGAATGCTCGACGCCTTCGCCGGCGATTTCAACCCAATCGTGCTTGCGCCCCTCCCAAACGGAGAAGGCCGGGCTGGCGAAATAAGGATCGTGGAAGGCGCCGAGCGGGATCGCGACCAGTCCGTCGAACTTGCCGTCGATTTCATAATGCACATCCGACCCGCATTCGGGGCAGAAGTGGAAAGTGATCCGGTTACCGCTGTCGGCGACGTTCGCGTGTGTCTTCGATTGGCCCTCGATCCTCACCTGTTCCGCCGGCCACCGCGCCTGAACCGCAAACGCGCTGCCGCTCCGCTTCTTGCAGTCGAGACAGTGGCAGACTGAGATTCGCACCGGCTCGCCGGCGGCGGCGGCCTTCAGTTGCCCGCAGCGACAGGAAGCGGTGCGGCTGGTCACTTCGCCGCCTTCCGCAGCGCCAGCCGGACGAGCGCGTCGAGGCCGGCGTTGGGGCCGAGCTCGTCCTGGGCGGCGTTGACGGCGGCGCTGGCGTCGGCGGGCTTGAAGCCGAGGTTGGCGAGTGCCGACAGCGCGTCGACGGCGGCGCCCTGGCGCGGCGCGGGGGCTCCGGGGCCGAGCCCCGCGAGACTGAGTTTGCCTTGCAGCTCATTGGCGATGCGCGCGGCGAGCTTGGGGCCAACGCCGCTTGCGCGGCCGATCATCGCCTTGTCGCCCTGGGCGACGGCGCGGGCGAGCTCATCGGGCGAAAGCACCGACAGGATCGCCAGCGCCAACCGGCCGCCGACGCCCTGGACCGAGGTCAGCGCACGAAACGAATCCCGCTCGATCGCCGAGCCGAAGCCGAACAGGGTCCAGGCATCCTCGCGCACCTGAAGCTCGGTGAGCAGCAGGACCTCGCCACCGACCGGCCCGAGCGAGTCCAGGGTTCGGCCGCTGCAATGCGCCTGGTAGCCGACCCCGGCGACGTCGATCACCACCGTGTCGGCGGCAATTTCGGCGAGGATTCCGGAAAGGCGGGCGATCATCGAGTCAGTGCGTAATGCCCGCCCGCTGACTCGCCAAGTGATGGGCGTGGGTGATGGCGATCGCCAGCGCGTCGGCGGCGTCGGGTCCGGCGATCTTCGCGCCGGGAAGGAGCCGCGCGACCATCGCGTGGACTTGCGTCTTTTCGGCGCCGCCGGTGCCGACCACTGCCTTCTTGACCAGCCGGGCGGCATATTCGCCGACTACGAGCCCGGCACGCGCCGCGCACATCAGCGCGACGCCGCGCGCCTGGCCGAGCTTCAGCGTCGATTGCGGGTTCTTGTTGACGAACACTTCCTCGACCGCGGCGGCCTCGGGGCGGTGCTCGGCGAGCAGCGCCTCGAGCTGGTCGGCGAGCTTTGCCAGCCGCCCGGGCAGCGGCACCGACGGGCTGGTCTTGAGCTCGCCATTGGCGACGTGGGACAGGCGGTTGCCGTCGGCGCTGATCAGCCCCCAGCCGGTCGTTCCGAGCCCGGGGTCGAGGCCGAGAATGATCAGCCGAGCTTCTCCAGCTCGTCGTCAGGCACTCGTTCATTGCCCCAGACGGTCTGGACGTCGTCGTCTTCCTCGAGCGCATCGAGCAGCTTGAGAAGGTTCTGCGCGTCGTCGCCGCGCACCTCGACTTCGGTCTGCGGTCGCCAGGCCAGCTTGGCGCTGGCCGCCTCGCCGATCAGCGGCTCAAGGGCCTTGGCGACTTCGTGCAGGGACTCGACGCTGGTCCAGATTCGGTGGCCGGTCTCGTCGGACTCGACGTCCTCGGCGCCGGCTTCGATCGCCGCCTCGAACACCTTGTCCGAATCGCCGGCGTCAGGGCCATATTCGATCAATCCGAGCCGCTCGAAGCCGTGGCTCACCGAGCCCGAGGCGCCGAGGTTGCCGCCGTTCTTCGAGAAGATCGTCCGGACATTGGTCGCGGTCCGGTTACGGTTGTCGGTCAGCGCCTCGACGATCAGCGCCACCCCGGCCGGGCCGAAGCCTTCGTAGCGGATCTCTTCATAATTCTCGGCATCGCCGCCGGACGCCTTGTCGATCGCCCGCTGGATATTGTCCTTGGGCATCGACTGGGCGCGGGCGGCGAGCACCGCGGCGCGAAGCCGCGGATTGGCGTCGGGATCGGGCAGTCCCATTTTCGCCGCGACGGTGATTTCGCGCGACAGCTTGGAGAACATCGCCGAGCGCTTTTTGTCCTGCGCGCCCTTGCGGTACATGATGTTCTTGAATTTGGAATGCCCCGCCATGACCGGTCCTTACGCCAGCCCGAGCGCGGCGCGATAGGTCTCGAGGATTGCGTCCTGTTCCTGGCGGGTATGCGATTCCATCCTTCGCAGCCGAACCACCATCCGCATGATCTTCGGATCGTAGCCATTGGCTTTCGCCTCTGAATAGACGTCGCGAACGTCGTCAGCGATCGCTTTCTTTTCCTCCTCGAGCCGCTCGATCCGCTCGATGAACAGCCGCAGCTGATCGGCCGCGACGGTGCCGTCCGCCATTTCACACTCCGTTATTTTCAGATTCGCCGCAGCGTCTAGGCGAGGGCACGCGTCGGCTCAAGCCGGTTGAACCGCAACATTCAGCCGCTATTGCCGGCAGCGATGAGCGAAACCCTGAAGCCGCGCTCGCGGAAGGTGAAGATCCTGGCGACGCTCGGTCCGGCGTCGAGCAGCCCGGCGATGATCCGCAAGCTGTTGATGGCCGGCGCCGACGCGTTCCGGATCAACATGAGCCACGGCACCCATGCCCAGAAGGCGAAGCTGGTCGACGCGATCCGGACCCTGGAAAAAGAGCTTCACCGTCCGATCACGATCCTGTTCGACCTGCAGGGGCCGAAGCTTCGGGTCGGCAATTTCAAGGATGGTTCGGCCGACGTCCAGAAAGGTGAGCGGCTGGTGCTCGACCGCGATCGCGCCCCGGGCGATTCCAGCCGTGTCGAGCTTCCACATCCCGAATTGTTTGAAGCGGTCAGCCGCGGCGACCGGCTGTTGATCGACGACGGCAAGGTGCGGCTGAAAATCGTCGAGGCGGGGGATGCGAAGATCGTCGCCGAGGTGGAGGTCGGTGGCCGACTCTCCGATCACAAGGGCGTCAACGTGCCCGACGTCGTCGTGCCCATCCCGGCACTGACCGACAAGGACCGCGCCGACCTGCATTTCGCGCTCGATCAAAAGGCGGACTGGATCGCTCTGTCGTTCGTTCAGCGGCCCGAGGATGTCGCCGAAGCGCGCGAGCTGATCGGCGACAAGGCGGCGCTGATGGCGAAAATCGAGAAGCCGGCGGCGATCGACCGGTTGGACGACATCATCGATCTGTCCGACGGCGTGATGGTCGCTCGCGGCGACCTTGGGGTCGAGCTTCCGCCCGAAGACGTGCCGCCGATCCAGAACAGGATCGTCGCCGCCGCCCGCCAGTTCGGCAAGCCGGTGGTGGTCGCGACTCAGATGCTCGAATCGATGATCAATTCGCCAACCCCGACCCGGGCCGAGGTCAGCGACGTCGCTACCGCGATCTACGACGGCGCCGACGCGGTGATGCTGTCGGCGGAAAGCGCGACCGGCAAATATCCGTGCGAAGCGGTGCAGATGATGGACCGCATCGCCCAGAGCGCCGAACAGGATCCGGTCTATCCGGCGCGAATCCATTTCACCGAGACCAAGCTCGAGCCGACCACCGCCGATGCGCTGGCCGGATCGGCGCGGCACATCGCCGACACGGTCTCGGCGCGGGCAATGGTCTGCTACACCAGCTCCGGCTCTACCGCCCGGCGGATCGCCCGCGAGCGGCCGGCGGTGCCGATCCTGGCGATGACGTCGTCGCAAACCGCCGCGAGACGACTGTCGCTCCTGTGGGGCGTTCACGCCGTCAATACGCGCGACGTGGCGAGCTTCGAGGAGATGGTTGCCAAGGGCAAAAGGATGGCGCTTCGCCATCACATTGCCGAGGGCGGCGACCGGCTGGTGCTGATGGCCGGAGTGCCATTCGGGACGCCGGGCTCGACCAACGTCATCCATGTCGTTCGCCTCGTCGGCGACGAGCTCGAGAAGCACGCCGCCCAGTAAGCGCGCCTTTATCGTGCCAGCAAGGCCGGAATCTCGTCGGGAATCTCGCGGGCGAAGAAGCCCACCGGGCCGACCTTCGTCGACAGCAGCTCGCCGGCTTCGCCGTGGAGCAGGACACCCCACAGCAAAGCGGTCAGCGGATCGGCGCCGCGCGCCAGCAAGGCACCGACGATCCCGGCGAGCGTGTCGCCGCTTCCAGCCACCCCGAGGCCGGGAGCGCCGCCGCGATGAATCCAGCTTCTACCATCGGGAGCGGCAATGTGGCTGACCGGCCCTTTGGCGAGCACCAGGGCGTTGAAGCGATCGGCGGCGCGGCGCGCGCAGCCGGCTGCATCGCGCTCGGCTTCCTCCTCGCTGCAGCCGAGCAGCGCCGCCATCTCGACCTTGTGCGGAAGCAGGATCGCCGGCATCTGGCGCGCCCGGCAGTCGTCCGCGAGCGCGGGCAGCGAGTAGAGCAAGGCGGCGTCGAGGATGACCGGCATCGGCAGGGCGAGCAGGGTCCTGGCGATTTCGGAAGAAACCTCGTCGTCAGTCATTCCCGGGCCGGCAACCACGCCGCCGCAGGTCTTCACATGCTCGGCGATGCAATCGATCACTGCCAGCGTAAATCCGCCGTCCGAAGCTTCCGCGATCGGCACCACCTTGGCTTCGGGGACCTGGATCGACAGCGCGCTCGCCGTGCTTTCGACGGTGATCACCGTCACCTGGCCGACACCGCTGCGCATCGCCGCCGACGTCGCCAGCGCCGCAGAACCGGGCGTGTAGCGGCTCCCCGCGATCACGACGACATAGCCGTGCGCGGTCTTGTCCGAGTCGGGATAGGGTGGAAGCGGAAGCTGCTTCAACTCCGAGCGGGTGAGATCGCGCGGCTCCGCGCTCATCGCGATCCCGCCATCACGTCGCGCGCCGAGGTCTTGGGAGCGCCTTCGGCATCGAGCGGAGCGCCATAGTTCCAGGTCGTCAGTTGCGGCACGCACTGTCCCTGCTCGTCGGGCTCGAAATCATAGATACAGATGCCGCAGTTGAGGATCTCCGCCTCGCGGTCGATGGTCATGATCTGCTCTTCCTCGAGCTCCTCGAGGATGTAGCGGAAGCAGAACACCACCACCTGGTGGCAGACGACCAGCACTCGGCGGTCGGAATAATGGAGGTTGATGGTGTTGAGCACCGACCGCAGGCGCAGGATCACGTCGGCCCAGCTCTCTCCACCGGGCGGCCGATGGTAAAATTTGCCGAGCATTGCCTTGTGCGCCGCTTCTTCGGGAAAGCGTTCACGGATGCCGATGTCGGTCAAACGGTCGAATATCCCGAACTCGCGCTCGCGCAGGCGCTCGTCGATGTGCGGCTGTGCCGGGCCGCCGGCGAGGGCGCCCGCCTCGCAGATAATCTGCGCCGTCTGCTTGGTGCGCAGGTAAGGCGAGGAGATGATGACCTCCGGGCGCTCGTCCGACGGCAACGATGCGAACCAGTCGCCGGCCGCCTTGGCCTGGAGGTGGCCGAACTCCGAAAGCGGGACGTCGACGTCGCGAATGTCGATGCCGATCTCATGATGGCCGGCGCGGTCGGCGATCTCGCGCGCGACGTTGCCCTGGCTTTGCCCGTGACGGACCAGCCACAGCCGCGCGGGCCAGTTCTGTCGCTTCCTCATGAAACAGACAAAGCGCGAGCCGCCGATTCTTTCCGGCGCAACAGCTGAACGGCTCGATTCGCAACTTCGCGCATTGGTGACTGCCATGAGCATTAATCCTGCCACGACTTTCGCCGGTTTCTTTCAGGCCGGCTTCGAATGCTCGTCGCATCGCCGCCGCGACGGCGTTCGCCTCGACCTGATCAAGGCGACGTCGCATGATCGCCATGTTCGGCAAGATTATCGCCAGTGCGCGGACCTTGGTTTCCGGACGCTGCGGGATGGGCTGCGCTGGCATCTGATCGAGCAATCCGCCGGCCGCTACGATTGGTCGAGCTGGATGCCGGCGCTCGAGGCGGCGGAGGAGAGCGGGCTGCAGATCATCTGGGACCTGTTCCACTACGGATCGCCCGATCACGTCGACCAGGCGGATCCCGACTTTCCGAAGCGCTTTACCGACTTCGCGGTCGCGGCGCTGGAAGTCCAGCAGTCGGTCAGCAGCCGGCCTGCCAGCGTGTGCCCGCTCAATGAAATCAACTTCCTGTCCTGGGCGGTCGACGACGGCTATTTTCCCCGCGTCGGCCCGAAGCAGCGGGGCTGGTTCAAGCGCCAGTTGGTGACGACCGCGATCACCGCGGCACGCGCGATCCGCGAGCAATGGCCCAAATCGACGATCGTCTGGGCCGAGCCCCTGATCCACATCGCTCCGCACGACCGTCGGCGGCAGACGATCCGCGCCGCCGAGCAGAATTTGAAGGGGATGTACGAGGCCTATGACTGGATTCTGGGCCTTGCCGAGCCCGAGCTCGGCGGCGATCCCTCGCTGGCCGATGTCGTCGGCTGGAACTTCTACCCGCACAACCAATGGTATTACCAAGGCCCTACGATCCCCATGGGCCATCACGAATACCGGCCGCTGGCCGACATGCTGGCGGAAGTCGCGGAGCGATATCGCAAGCCGCAGTTCATTGCCGAAACCGGGGCGGAAGGATCCGGCCGTCCCGCCTGGCTGCATTATGTGTGCGACGAAGTTCGGGCGGCTCAAGGCCGGGGAGTCCGGATCGACGGCATCTGCCTCTACCCGATCACCGCCTATCCCGGCTGGGACAATAGCCGCCATTGCCAGGTCGGCCTGCTGTCGACGATCGGCTCGGACGGCAAGCGCGACGTCTATCGTCCGCTTTACGACGAGCTGCAGCGGCAAAAGGCGATCTTCGGCATCGAGGAGTCGGGTCGAAGGCCCAGCCGTGTGCGAATGGCCGGGGGAAACCTCTAATGCTCAAACGACCGGGGCGGGCCTGGGCTCGTCTGAAGGCGTTCCGATAAATGGCCAGCCATCCTTCCATTCGATGCGATCGATCAGCAGGATCCGGCGGCTGTTGATTTCATCTTCCTGCCGCTGGCGCGGGCGGTTCACGTCGATCGCATGATAGAGCATCCATTGCTGGCCCGCCTTGTCGTCGATTACGCAATTGTGGCCGGGGGCGAGCCAGCGCTCGCTCTTGTAGAGCATCAGGCTGTGCGGCACGCCCTTCGCCTGCTCGAGTGTTTCGAACAGCCCCGTCGGCTCACGCGAACGGGCAACCATCACGCCATATTCGGCTTCCGGCCCGCAACAATTGTCGCCTGAGTAGAACAGGTAATGGAAGTCGTCGTGACGGATCACCCAGCAGGCTTCGACTAGTCGCGGGAAGGCTCCCTTGACGGGATTGGGCCAGACCAGGTCGATCGGCTCGCTGTCCGGCGCGAAAGACATCTTGTCGTCGGCCAGTTCCTGGACCTTGATCGGCTGAAAGCCGGAGCCCCAGTAAAGATAGCATTTGTCGCTGACGGGGTCCTGGAACACCATCGGGTCGATATATTCGAAGCCCATGCCCAGCAGCAGCGGCATGCCCATGTCGACGAACGGGCCAGCCGGGGATGTCGCGGTGGCGATGGCCAGGCAATGACCGCGCTCAGGAACGTCGCAGGCATCCGGAGTCGCCGAATAGTACATGAGGTAGCGATCGCCGTCCTGCAGCACGTAGGGCGCCCAGAAATCCTGCGTTTCTCGTGCCCAGTCCGGCTTTGCGGGCAGCGCGTCGCCGAGATGCTGCCAGTGCAGCAGGTCGGCCGATCGCGCGACCTGGATATTTATCCATTCCCCGTCGCGCAGCGTTTGAGTTGCATAGGCGTAATAGAATCCGTCGGGCGCCAGGATCACCGACGGGTCGGGAAAGTCCAGGTCCAGGACCGGATTGGTGTAGGTTGCTTGCGCTACCGCTCGCGTGACGTTGTCGCCGGGCATCGCATGCTGGTTCATTCGGCCGCTACCGCAGTCTCCTGCGGCGCTCCAAGCCGACGCTTGGCGTCGAGCCGCCTGAAGGTCGCCAGCGCCTGGCCGACGATCTGGTCCATGTTGTAATAGCGATAGGTGGCAAGCCGGCCGACGAATGTCACGTCGTCGGTGGCATCCGCGAGCGCCTCGTAGCGCTTGTAGAGCGCCTGGTTCTCGGCGCGCGGGATCGGGTAATAGGGATCGCCTTCGGCGGACGGATATTCATAGGTGATGGTGGTGAGCGGATGCTCCTGCCCGGTCAAATGCTTGTATTCGCTGACGCGGGTGTAGGGCACGTCCGGGTCGGGGTAGTTGACCACCGCAACCTCCTGGTGCCGTGGCTTGTCGAGGGTTCGGTGGTCGAACCTGAGGCTTCGGTACGGAAGCTTGCCGAACCGATAGTCGAAATATTCGTCGACCGGGCCGGTGTAGATGATGTGCCCGGCGATCTCGTGCGCTCGTTCCCTGAGTTCGCGGAAGTCGGTCCCGAGCATTTTGTCGATCAGCGGATGGTCGAGCATCCGTTGGAACATCGCCGTATAGCCGTCGCGCGGCATCGCCTGGAACTTGTCGGTGAAATAGCGATCGTCGGTGTTGGTCCGGGTCGGGATGCGCGAGGTCACCTGCTTGTCGAGCTCGCTCGGGTCGAGCCCCCATTGCTTGCGCGTGTAGCCGCGGAAGAACAGTTCATAGAGCTCGCGCCCGACGGCGTTGATGACCACGTCCTCGGAGGTGCGGATATCCTCGACCGGCTCGGCGCGCGCGGCGAGGAATTGCGCCGCCTGCTCGTCGGTCTCGAGGCGGGCGTCGAACAGCGCGTTGAGCGTCGTCCGGTTGATCGGGATCGGCACCAGTTGGTCGCGGACGCGGGCGCGGACGCGATGCTCGTACGGCCGCCATTGCGTGAACTGCGACAGATAGTCGACGACCGCGTCGCTGTTGGTGTGAAAGATGTGCGGCCCGTACTTGTGGTAGAGGATTCCGGCTTCGTCCTTCTCGTCATAGGCGTTGCCGCCGACATGGTCGCGGCGGTCGATCAGCAGCACCCGCGCGCCGTGCCGGCTCGCCAGCCGCTCGCTGATCACCGAACCGGCGAAGCCGGCGCCGACGACGAGATAGTCGTAGGGTTTTCGCCCTTCGCGGGCGCCAATGACGGCGGTCATTCCGCGGCCACCAGCAGGGCGGACGCATCGTTTCCGGTGCGATCGCCGAGAAGCTCGGCGATCAGCGCCGCCATCCGCGCTTGCGTGGTGCTCCAGCTGGTTGCCGACAAAAGCAGGTCGGCCTCGGCCAGCCATGCGCCTTCGCGCTCGAGGCCGAGCATGCGCTGGCATTGATCGACGAACTCTTGTGGGCTGTTGGCAATTCCGACGCCCCGGAGATGGCCGTAATGGCGGACGACGTCCCTCACCGGTGTCGAGACCACCGGCTTGCCGCCGGCAAGATATTCGGGGGTCTTGGTCGGCGAGATGAACTGGGTCGAATCGTTCATCGCGAACGGCATCAGGGCGACGTCCCAACCGGCCAGATAGGCCGGAAGCTGCTCATACGTCTTAGGCCCCAGATAATGGATGTTGGGCCGCTTCGGCAGCTCCTCCTCCGAAATCTTCACGACCGGCCCGACCATGATGAACGACCAATCGGGTCGCAGCTCGGCGACCCGGTCGAGCAGCTCGGTATCGAACCGTTCGTCGATCACACCGAAGAAGCCGAGCCGCGGGTGTGGGATTGCGGCCTGGTCGTCCGGTTCGGCAAGCGCCGTGCGCGCGGTCTGGAAATGTCGGCGGTCGACCGATGAGGGGAATAGATGGACGCTGTCGTGACGGTCTTTCTTGGCCTCATAGAGGCTGGTACCGCCGGTGAAGACGAGGTCGGCTCGCTGCAGCAGCTCCTGTTCGAGATCGAGCAGCTGGGGCGGCGCGAAGCGGAACTTCGAAAGCTCGTCCATCGCGTCATAGACCGTCACGCTCACGTCGAGGTCGCGCGAAAAGGGCAGCATCATCGGCGTGTAGTACCAGGCGACGATCGGCCGGCTAAGCCCCGCCGAATAAGCGTCGAGTAGCCGCTTCAATGCTGCGGTGCGGCGCGTCTCGCTCATACCCTCCGGCACGTGTGGAGTGACGATCCGCACCTGCGGGAAATCTTCGGCCGAGCGAACCTTGAGAAGGGCAGTCTCGCGCTTGCCGATCTCGACCGGCTCTTCCCAGAAGACAACCGTCATGTCGTCGGCGAAGCGGCTCATCAAATGCTGGGGCCGCTGGAACACGAAATCCCACCGCAGGTGCGAGAAGCACAATAGCGTTGGGCGGCTGTCATTCGGCGCCGAGTGCTCGGCTTCCGACTCAACTGGCACTCCGACGCTGGTCAGCATTTTGGCTAGTCCTCCTGTTGGTTTCTGTTGGTTTGAATGACAATTATTGAACGGGTCGAGCGCCATCGCGGTTCCGGGGCATTGACGCAGGTGAATCAAAATCTAACCTGTTGCAGTGCAGCATGACCGGCACCGGCGATTGACCGGCACCGTTCCGCCGTGGAAGACACGCCCCAACAGCCGGTCACACAGGGGAAACCATTGGCGACCACCATCGAAGAGCTGGAGAAACGCCGCGAGCTGGCGCGCCTCGGCGGCGGCGAAAAGCGTATTGCGGCGCAACATGCGAAGGGTCGGCTGACCGCGCGCGAGCGCCTGTCCGTCCTGCTCGACCCCGGCAGTTTCGAAGAAT
This sequence comes from uncultured Sphingomonas sp., assembly GCA_946886845.1. Next base: position 15,153 of record CAMPJH010000020.1, read on the forward strand.
ATGACATGTTCGTCGAGCACAATTGCGCCGACTTCGGCATGGAAAAGCAGAAGATCCCCGGCGATGGAGTCGTTACGGGTTCGGGCACGATTAACGGCCGCCTGGTCTGTGTCTTCGCCCAGGACTTCACCGTGTTCGGCGGCTCGCTGTCCGAGCGCCACGCGGAGAAGATCTGCAAGGTGATGGACATGGCGATGAAGGTCGGCGCGCCGGTGATCGGCCTCAACGACAGCGGCGGCGCGCGCATCCAGGAAGGCGTCGCCAGCCTCG
>CAMPJH010000021.1 GCA_946886845.1 uncultured Sphingomonas sp.
GTGCCGATCTTGCCGGCGCCGCTGGCGTCCTCGCGAAGCGCGTCGAGGTCGCGATGGATCGGCAGGATCAGCGGGCAGGTCTCGGCAAGCATCAGCACGTCCGGCGTCACCTTGACGCCCTGGCCGCGGATCCGCTCGACCTCGCTTTGCAGCGCCCAGGGGTCGAGCACGACGCCATTGCCGATCACCGAAGGGGTGCCGGTGACGATCCCGCTCGGAAGCAGCGACAATTTGTAGGTCTCACCCTCGACGACCAAGGTATGGCCGGCGTTGTGGCCGCCCTGGAAGCGCACGACCATGTCGGCCCGGCTCGCCAGCCAGTCGACGATCTTGCCCTTGCCTTCGTCGCCCCACTGAGCGCCGATGACGGTGACGTTTGCCAAGTCCGGTCCCCTGATTGCCGCGCGGCTCTAGGCGAGCCGGCCGAGCCGGTCAAAGCGGCACGGTGCTCACACCAGTTCCGGTTTCTCGTTGTTCAGCAGCCTGTCGAGCTCGTCTTTCTCCATCGTCGGCCGAGGCTCGCGCGGGTGACGCATAAAATGCTTGTCGAGGTGGACGACGATCTTCTTGCCCTCCTTGCCGTGGAAATGGAGCAAGGCGTCGACTTTCGCTTCCAGCCGGTCGTCATTTTCGTGGCTGCTGGGCGAGCCGAGATAAAGGAAGTAAGCGAGGCCGACGACCTGCCACAGCAGCTGTAGGAATTCCGACTGCCAGTTCTCGAACGTCTGGCGCGACAGCTCGATGAAATATTCCTTGAACTGGGGGTCCTGCCCGTGCTCGGCGGCCTCGTTGAGATAGGCGTACCAGCCGAACGTCCAGTGCAGGATGATCGAGACCAGGAAAAAGCCGAGCGTGATCCAGGCGTAGGCATAGCCCTTGACGATGAGCTTGGTCGTCTTCTTCACGTTTGTGTCCTCCCGAAATATCTGTCCGGGAGGCGCAACGCACGGAATGCGGTCAGCGGTTCAGCAGGTCGGGGTCTGGTCCGCCGAAGTCGGCCATTCGAGCCGGTAGGTGACCATGAAACCGTCATGGTCCGACAATTGCGGGCTGTCCGGGCTGCCGTCGAATAAAGCCTCGACGCGGATCGGACGGATCGAGGTCAGGCTGCCGTCCCAGAAGAACTGCAGGTCCTGGGTGTCCATCCACGGTTCGTCGCCGTCCCACGACATTCGCACTTCGCAGCCGGAAGCCTGGTCGGCGCACACCCGATGGACCAGGTTGAGCGACTGGTATTTCGAGAAATTCTCCCAGCGCGACTCCGAATGGCGCATGTTGAAGTCGCCGCCGAGAATCACCGGGAAGGCGTCGTCGTGGGTCGAATCGATGAACTCCGACGCTTCCAGCGCCTGCCGGTCGTGCGCCGCCAGGTGCCGCGGTTCGGGCGCCTTCGACGCCCCTTTCGAGTTCATATGCGTGTCGTAGATGTCGACCGGCGTCGGCACGCCCGGGATTGCGATCCGGGCGAGCATGATCCCCTTGTTCGCCAGGCAGTCGATCCCGGCGCAGGCCCGCTTGCCGTAAGCCCGCATCTGGGTGGACAGGACCGGATAGCGCGAGGCGATCGCCAGGCCGCTGCCGGTGAAATGCATGCCGACTTCGCCACGTTTCAATTTCGCCTTGCCCGGCAGCGCTTCGGGGGCGGGTCCGGATGCCTTCGTCGTCCGTCTCGGGCCCGAGGCGATTGCCGGATAGGTGCTCGCCGCGACCGCATTCTTGGCCGCGCCGCTGAACATTTCCTGGAACAGGATGACGTCGGGACCGGTGCCGGCGGCACGCATCGCCGCAAGCCTGTCGCCGATCTGCTTGAGCTCGGCTGCCCGGCCGCTCCGCGCCGGAAACCCGAGCCCCTCGATGTTGAAGGTCAGCACCTTGAGCGTCGTCGACGCCTTGGTCCCGTCGGCCGACCGGACGATGTCGGGCGCCAGCGCGTCGCTGCACGCCAGCGTCCGCGCCGGCGGCGGCGTCGCGCAGCTAGCCAGCAGCAAGGCCAGGCCGACGCCGCCGTAAAGGCCGCGCCGTGCCGCGAATGATCGTGCAGAGCTCATCGCCAATCCCCCAACTCCCCGGGTCCGCTTTAGCAATTGCGGCGGCGATTTAGAAGCTCAGCGGCACGACCTCGAGGACTCCGGGAAGTTCGTGCAGGGCGCGCGCGACCCCGGCGGGGATCGGATCGTCGACCGCGACCAGCGCCACCGCCTCGCCGCCGGCGTCGCGCCGGCCGAGGTTGAAGGTGGCGATGTTGATCCGGCTTTCGCCCAGCCGGGTGCCGAGCGCGCCGATGAATCCCGGCGCATCGGTGTTGACGATATAGATCATCTGCCCGGCAAGCTCGGCCTCGACCGGGATCCCGAAAATCTTGACCAGCCGCGGCGCGCGGTTGCCGAACAGCGTTCCCTCGACCCTTCGGTCGCCATGCTCGGTGCCGACCGTGACCGCGACCAAAGTGTGATAGTCGCCCTCGCGCTCGGTTCGGATTTCGCGGACGTCGAGCCCGCGCTCGCGCGCCAGATAGGGCGCGTTGACCATGTTCACCGTGTCCGACCAGCTGCGCATCACCCCTGCCAGCACGGCGCCGGTGATCGGCTTGATGTTGAGCTCGGCCGCCGCGCCCTCAACCTCGACGTCGATCGAGCGGATGCCGCTGCCGGAGATCTGCCCGATCAGCCGCCCGAGCTTTTCCGCCAGCGCCATGTACGGCCGCAGCCGCGGCGCTTCCTCGGCCGACAGCGACGGCACGTTGACCGCGTTGGTGATGCCGCCGAGCAGCAGGAAATCGCTCATCTGCTCGGCGATCTGGATGGCGACATTGACCTGCGCCTCGGTGGTCGAGGCGCCGAGGTGCGGCGTGCAGATCAGGCCGGGCGTCCCGAACAGGGGGTTGTCCCTCGGTGGCTCCTCCTGGAACACGTCGAGCGCGGCGCCGGCGACTTGGCCGCTGGTCAGCGCGTCCTTCAGCGCCGCTTCGTCGATCAGCCCGCCGCGGGCGCAATTGACGATCCGCACCCCGGGCTTCGCCTTGGCCAGCGCCTCGCGCGACAGGATTCCGCGAGTCTGGTCGGTCAGCGGCGTGTGCAGGGTGATGAAGTCGGCGCGGGCGAGCAGCTCGTCGAGCTCGACCTTGTCGACGCCGAGCTCCGTCGCCCGCTCGGGGCTGAGGAACGGGTCGTAGGCGGCGACCTTCATCTTCAGCCCGTGGGCGCGGTCGGCGACGATCGAGCCGATATTGCCGCAGCCGATCAGCCCGAGCGTCTTGCCGGCCAGCTCGACGCCCATGAACCGGCTCTTCTCCCACTTGCCCGACTGGGTCGAGCGGTCGGCCTGCGGGATCTCGCGGGCGAGCGCGAACAGCATCGCGATCGCATGCTCGGCGGTGGTGATCGAATTGCCGAACGGCGTGTTCATGACGACGATTCCGCGCGCCGAGGCGGCCGGAACGTCGATCGTGTCGACGCCGATTCCGGCGCGGCCGATGACCTTCAGCCGCGGCAGTCCCGCGTCCATCACCGGCGCCGTCACCCGGGTCGAGCTGCGCACGGCGAGGCCGTCATAATCGCCGACGACCGCCTTGAGCTCGTCGGCCGACAGGCCGGGCTTCTCGTCGACCTCGATCCCACGGTCGCGGAAGATGGCGGCCGCCTTCGGGTCCATCTTGTCTGCAATCAGGACATTCACCGTGTCTGCTCCCAGGCCCAGTCGAGCCATGGCCCGAGCGCTTCGATGTCGGCCGTTTCGACCGTCGCCCCGCACCAGATTCTCAGCCCCGGAGGCGCATCGCGATAGGCGCCGATGTCATAGGTCGCACTCTCGCTCTCGAGCAGCCTTACCAGCCCCTTCTGCCGGGCCTTGTTGGCTTCGCCGTCGGAGCGGTCGGCGAACTGCAGGCACACCGAGGTGTTCGACCGGATAGCCGGGTCGGCGGCGAGGTGCTCGATCCAGCCGGCCGATCGCACCCAGCGATCGAGCGCTTCGGCATTGCTGTCGGCGCGGGCGATTAGCGCCTTCAGGCCGCCGGCGCTTTCCGCCCAGTCGAGCGCCAGAAGCCAGTCCTCGACGCACAGCATCGACGGCGTATTGATCGTCTCGCCTCGGAAGATCCCGTCGATCAGCTTGCCGCTCTTGGTCAGCCGGAAGATCTTCGGCAGCGGCCGCGGCGCCGGCGCGCTTTCCAGCCGCTCGACCGCGCGCGGGCTCAGCACCAGCATGCCATGCGCCGCCTCGCCGCCCAGCGCCTTCTGCCAGCTGAAGGTGCCGACATCGATCTTCGTCCAGTCGATGGCCTGAGCGAACGCGGCCGAGGTCGCATCGCACAGCGTCAGTCCGCTGCGGTCGTCGGCGATCCACTCGGCGTTCGGGACTCGAACCCCGCTGGTCGTGCCGTTCCAGGTGAAGACGATGTCGCTCGCCGGATCGATCCCGTCGAGTCTGCAAATCTCGCCATAATCGGCGGTGCGCACTTCCGCCTCGAGCTTGAGCTGCTTGGCGACGTCGGTGACCCAGCCCTCGCCGAAGCTCTCCCAGGCGAGCATGGTCACCGGTTTTGGGCCGAGCAACGACCACAGCGCCATTTCCATCGCGCCGGTGTCGGACGCCGGAACGATGCCGAGCCGGTAGTCGGCTGGAAGCTCGAGCAGCGCGTGGCTGCGCTCGATCGCTTCGGCGAGCCGCGCCTTGCCGAGCGCCGAGCGGTGCGAGCGGCCGAGCGCGCGCGGGTCGAGCCGATCGAGCGACCAGCCGGGCGGTTTCGGGCAGGGACCTGAGGAAAAGGACGCGCAAGCGGGGCGCGCCGCGGGTTTGCTCAACAATCAAACTCTCCTTGCAGAGAGCACGCGCCGCGTTGGGACGGCGTGGCCCGCTGGCCGCTGTAAAGATCGGCGGCAGGTCCGCAAGAGAGCCCGCGCGTGAAAGATTCGCCGATTCGCGGTTTGTGAGGGAGAGCCCGGTCGCGGCCCCGGCATTTTTGGCGATTCGGATCGTTTCACCGCAGCAGATCGGCGGTTCGTCCCGCGACGGGGCACATATGGTTGAAATTGTTAACCATCCGGAGTGAGTTTCGCGTCCGGCACGAACGGGGGGTTTTTCCGCGTGTGTCGTAGGGGCTGGGGAGCTCCTTCATCGACGGTTTTTCAAGAGTGCGCGGTTCGACCCGCGCGCGCCGTGATTTTGGAGCGGGACACAGATGGCGCAGTTGCTGGCACTTTCGCGGACGGTTTTTAGCGATCGCGAATTCTTCATCCACGATGGCCGCCGCCTTCGCCGATTCCGGATCTCCGCTCCCTTGCAAGCCTTTTTGTTCTTTGCCGCCGCGATCCTCGTCGGCTGGTCGGGCTATTCCGGTGCCCGGCTGCTAGCTCCCCAGGCCGTCCCGGCCGCAATCGATCCCTATGCCGCGCAATTGAAGCTGCTCGCCGCCGAGACCGAGCGCCGGGTTCAACTGGTCGAACAACGCCAACTGGCGCTTGCCGCCGCCCTCGAGGGCGAGGACATGGATCCCGAATCGCTGAAGCGCCTTGGCTTCTATCCGGCCGCCGGCGGCGCCATCGGCGGCCCGCTCGATTCGTCGGCCGGCGACCCCACCTTCAAGCAGCTGTTCACCAGCTGGAAGAAGCTCGACACTCTGGCTGGCGGAGCGATCGCGATTCCGTCCGACAAGCCGGTCAAGACCGCCGAGTTCACCAGCGCCTTCGGCGTGCGCTCCGATCCGTTCCGCCGCCGTGCGGCGATGCATGCCGGAATCGATCTCGCCGGTCCGTCGGGGACCCCGATCTATGCGACCGCCGACGGCGTCGTTCTCCGCTCCGGTTGGAACAAGGGCGGCTACGGCAACCTCGTCGAGATCGACCACGGCCGCGGCATCATCACCCGCTACGGCCACTTGTCGTCTATGTCGGTCCAGCCTGGCACCCGCGTCAATCGCGGCCAGGTGATCGGCCGCATGGGCTCTACCGGCCGCTCGACCGGATCGCACCTCCACTACGAAGTGCGCATCGACGACCGCCCGGTGAACCCGATCCCGTTCATGCGCTCGACCGACTATCTCGTCGCCATGAAGCGCGGCGCCGGCAGCGCCCCGTCGATGGATGCGGTTGCGCTCGGCGGCCCGGGCGCCCACTGACCCATCTAGCTTGCCGCCTGGGCGGTGGGTTCCTATCTCGTTCCTCGTGAGCGATCCGGACATCAGCCTTACCCAAAATGCCGCGCGGCGGGTGGCGGCGATTGCCGCGCGCAAGCACAAGCCGGCGATCCTCCGGCTCGCGGTCGACGGCGGCGGCTGCGCCGGCTTCACCTACAGCTTCGATTTGACTGACGCGCCCGAGGCCGATGATTCGATCGCCGAGACCGATGGCGTCAAGCTGGTCGTCGATCCCGCCAGCCTCGAGCTGGTGCGCGGCTCGGCGGTCGACTTCGTCGAGGATCTTAGCGGCGCCGCCTTCCGGGTGACCAACCCCAACGCCCAGTCCGGCTGCGGTTGCGGAAGCAGCTTTTCGGTTTAATGCCGGCCGCGTGAAGCTCGCGACCTACAACGTCAACGGAATTCGGGCGCGCCTGGCGCGGCTCACCGAATGGCTCGAGCGCGAGCAGCCCGACATCGCCTGCCTGCAGGAACTGAAATGCGCCGACGAGTCGCTGCCGATCGCCGATATCGAGGCGGCCGGCTACGGCGCGGTGTGGCACGGCCAGAAAGGCTTCAACGGGGTCGCGATTCTCGCCCGCGGCGACGCTCCCAAGCTGAGGCGCACCGGCCTTCCCGGCGATCCCGACGACAGCCACAGCCGCTATATCGAGGCCGAGGTCGATGGCGTCGTCGTCGCCTCGCTGTACCTGCCCAACGGCAATCCGGTCGGCACCGAGAAATTCGACTACAAGCTTCGCTGGATGGAGCGGCTCGGCGCCCACGCGGCGGAGCTGCTGCAGGACGAGCGGCCGGTGATCCTCGCGGGCGACTGGAACGTCGTCCCCGAGGACCGCGATGTCTTTTCCATCCGTGCCGCCGCGAACGATGCGCTGGTTCAGCCGGAAACCCGTGGGCAGTGGCGCCGAATCCTCAATCAGGGCTGGACCGAAGCCTTGCGGGCCTTCCACCCCGACGACGACCATCTCTACACCTTCTGGGACTATACCGCGGGCTGCTGGCAGCGCGACGCCGGCTTCCGCATCGACCATCTGATGTGCTCGCCCGAAGCCGCCGACCGCCTGGTCGCCGCCGGAGTCGACAAATGGGCGCGCGCGCAGGAGAAGGCCAGCGACCACGCGCCGACTTGGGTTGAGCTCGACTAAAGCGCTGTCTCATAAATCCGGTAGCGGTGGTTGACTCGCGCGCCGGGCAGCTCGGCGATCGACAGCATTCCCTTATTGTCCTCCAGGATCCAGCCGAACTCGCCGATCTCGACGCCGAACTTGCCGACCACTTCGCGGCGGGTGAACTCGATCAGCATGAAGGCGAGCTGCGGGGCGAGGCGGGTGCCCTGCAATTTCTTCGCCACCCCCATCAGCGGCACCCGCGCCCGCTTGGTCCGCGGCTTTCGCAGCCGCCAAAGCAGCTTGGCCCAGCCGAACGGGAACAGCTCGCCGTTCAGATCCTTGGTCAGCTCGTTGATGTCCGGCAAGGTGATCATGAAGGCGACCGGCTCGCCGTCATATTCAGCGACCCGCACCAGCTCGCCGTAAATGATCGGCTTCAATTTCTTGCCGGCGTAGGCGATCTCGCTCTCGGTCAGCGGCAGATATCCCCAGTTCTCCGACCAGGCGTCGTTGAGCAGGCCCAGCACCACCCGCGCTTCCTCGTCGAAGCGCGACGTGTCGACCTCGCGGATCCGGATTCGCGGATTTTTCTCCCCCATCGCGATCAGCCGCGCGATCTTGGCGTCCCACCAATGGGCGATGTCGACCTCATAGGTCAGCAGGTCCTTGGTCTTGGAATAGCCCGCCGCCTCGATCCAGCCGGCATATTCGGGCCGATGATGGCCCATCATCACCGTCGGTGGCTCGTCGAAGCCCTCGATCTCCAGCCCCGGCTCGTCCCAGATCGACAGGCTGATCGGCCCCAGCGCGCGGGTCATGCCCTGCGCGCGAAGCCAGTCCTCGACGGTCGCGATCAGCGCCGCCGCGACCTCCCCATCGGCCGCCTCGAACATCCCCCACTGGCCTGTGCCGGCGCCCATGTGCTGCAGCACTAGCTCGTCGATCTGGCCGCTGATCCGGCCGACCGGCTTGCCGCCGCGCTCCGCCAGCCACAGCTGCGCATGCGCATGCTCGAACCAGGGGTTCTTGCCGGGCGTCAGCAATTCGTGGACCTCGGCCTTGAGCGGCGGCACCCAGGCCGGATCGTCCTTGTAGATGTCCCAGACGAGGTCGACGAACGCCTTGCGGTCAGCCTTGCTGTCGACGGGCCGGATTGTGACGGGGGCGGAACTCATCGCCGAGGGCTAACCCGGGCGACTTTGCAGCGCCAGTCCATTGTTCCGCCCAACTCCCGCCATTATCTCCTGCCAGTCGGAACAGAGACTTATGAGCAGCACCGCAACCCTCCAGCGCATGTCCGCAGCGGCCGCTCCGGCGCGCGCCGCCGTTCGCGCGCGCGACGACAAGGCGATGCTCAAAGCCGCCGCCGACCTCACCCGCGACCTCAATTCGCCGAACGCGACAATCTACTGGGCCGACCTGATCGGTTCGGCGCTGCTCGGCTATGCCGGGCTCGCCGCCGCGATCCTGGTGCCCGCAACGCCGCTCGCCCTGCTGGCCGGGCTGGTCGCGGTCCTTGCGCTGTATCGCGCCGGCAGCTTCATCCACGAGCTCACCCATTTGAAGCCGCGCTCCGTCCCCCGCTTCCGACTGGTCTGGAACCTGCTCGTCGGAATCCCGCTGCTGGTGCCGTCCTTCATGTACGAGGGCGTCCACAACCAGCATCACGCCAAGCGTTACTACGGGACCGCCGACGATCCCGAATATTTGCCGCTGGCGCTGATGAAGCCGTGGACCCTGACGGTATTCCTGATCGCCGCCGCGCTGGCGCCGATTGGCCTTCTGATCCGCTTCGCGCTCCTGGCGCCGCTGTCGCTGGTCTCGCGCAAGCTGCGCGAAGCCGTCGTCGCCAAATATTCGGGCCTCCAGATCAACCCGCGCTTCCGCCGCCCGGAGCCGCAGGGCGGCTTCCGGCGCGACTGGGTGCTTCAGGAGATTGCCTGCAGCGTTTGGGCGATCGCCCTAATAGCGCTGACCGCGACGGGCCTTGTTCCGCTTCGCGCCTTCCTGATCTTCCTTGGGGTCGCGGCGGGCGTGATGTTCCTCAACCAGGTTCGCACCCTGGTCGCGCATCTGTGGGAGAATGACGGCGAGCCGATGACTGTGACCGCCCAATATCTCGACAGCGTCAACGTGCCTCCGCCGGGCACCTTGCCGGCGCTGTGGGCGCCGGTCGGCCTGCGCTACCATGCGCTTCACCACCTGCTTCCCGGCCTGCCCTATCATGCGCTCGGCACCGCCCACCGCCGGCTGTGCGCTGCGCTCGAGACGGATTCGATCTACCACGAGTCCAGCCACCGCGGCCTGTCCGGCCTCGTCGCCCGCCTCGCCGTCAGCAGCTGGCGCGGTTCGAAAGGCTAGGCTTACTCCTCCGACCTGATCAGTACGGTCTCGCCGACCAGCAGGAACAGGAAGAACGGCGCCCAGGCGGCGAGCAGCGGCGGATAGGCGCCGACATTGCCCATCGCCAGGCTGAAATTGTCGGCGACGAAATAGGCGAATCCGAGCGCCATTCCGATCGTCGCGCGGAGCAGCACCTGCCCCGAACGGGCGAGCCCGAACGCGGCGACTGCGGCGAGCAGCGGCATCAGCAGGATCGATAGCGGGCCGGAAACCTTATGCCACAATCCGGCGCGCGCCTGCTCGGTCTGTTTGCCCGCCGCCTCCATCTCGCCGATCTTGCTTCGAAGCTCGAAGAAACTGGTGTTGTCGGGATCGACCCTCGACAGGGTCAGCTGGTCGCGGGTCAGCCCGGCGAGGCCGATCATCTCGGGCGTCGTCGTCACCGAGCCCGTCGTTGAGTCGTAGATCCGGACATTCTGCAGCCGCCACATCCCGTCTTGCGGCTCGGCGTGCTCGGCGTCGATCACCCGCTGCAAGGCGCCGCTTTGGCGCTGGTAGATGGTGACTCCCTCGGCGTGAAAATCTGCGCCTCTGCCGCCGACGTGACGGGCGCGGATCAGGTCGTTGCCGCGCACCACCCAGACGTTGCTCAGATAGCCGCTTTCCGGCGGGACCGGCCGGTAATCGTTTTCGCTCCAGGCGGTGACCGCGCGCGCCGAGCGGACGACGACGGTTTCGTTGAAGGCGAAGGCCAGCGCGGCGATGCCCAGGCTGGCGACGATCAGCGGCGCGAGCATCTGGTGGGCGGACATCCCGGCCGCCTTCATCGCCACCACTTCGCTGTGCTGGTTGAGCCCGACGAAGACGATCAGCGTCCCAAGCAGCACCGCGAACGGCAGGAAGCGCGAAATCAGCAACGGGATTCGCAAGCCCGTGTAGCGCCACAGCTCGGCGTCGCCGTTGCCGGGAACCGCCAGGATCTTGCCGGACTCGCCGAGCAGGTCGAGCATCATCAGCACCAGAACCAGGCCGACCAGCACCGCCAGGCTGCGGGTCAGGTACAGCCGCACGGTGTAGAGCGCGAGCTGGCGCGACGGGAAGAATTCCAGGTTGATCACGCCGCCCGAGCCTTGGGAAACAGCGCGCGGATTCGCCGCACCGTCTTCGCCGCCGCCCATTCGAGCGCGGCGATCGGCTGGCCGCCCGGATGGTGGGCGATGACGTGGTACATCCATCCGATCAAGGCGGCGAGAAGGAAGAACGGTACCCACAAGGCCACGATCGGGTCGATCCGCCCTTGGGTGGCGGCGGTCACGCCGTACTGGTTCACCTTGTGATAGGCGACGACCATGACGATGCCGATGAAGATCCCGAGCGCCGAAGTGCTTCGCTTGGGCGGCACCGCCAGCGCCACGGCGAGCATCGGCAGCATCGTCATCATCAGGATCTCGACGACCCGGAAATTGAAATTTGCCTGGGCCGCGATCTGCTGCTCGCGGTTCGCCGCGCCGCCGCCATAGCCCAGCCGGAACAGCTCGTTGAAGAACAGCTCCTCATAATCCATGCCCCGGCGGCGGAACTGGTCGATCGCCGGCACCGTGATCGGCAAATCATAGGTGTTGAAGGTCAGGGTCCGCGGCACCGGATATTTGGGCGATTGCTGGACCAGCCGCCCGTTGTGCAGCCGAAACAGGATCACCTGCGGATCGTCGGTCGACAGGAATCGCCCCGACTGGGCGGTAGCGGCGATGCTTTCGTCCGACTGGTCGACCTGGACGAAAATCCCCTGCAGCCGGGTGCCGTGCTCTTCGCTCTTGTCGATCCGCAGGGTCAGCTTCTTGCCGAGCCGGTTGAACTCGCCGACCTTGATCGACGCCCCCAGCGCGCCCGAGCGGAGATCGAAGCGCAACCCTTCGTAGCGGTAGTTGGAATAAGGCTCGAGATAGCCGACCAGCACGATGTTCAAGAGCATCAGTCCGATCGCGAACATGTAGGGCACGCGCAGCAGCCGGCCGAAGCCGATGCCGATTCCGCGCATTGCGTCCAACTCCGACGACAGCGCCAGCTTGCGGAACGCCAGCAGGATCCCGAGCAGCAGGCCGATCGGGATTCCGAGCGAGAAATATTCGGGCAGCAGGTTGGCCAGCATCCGCCAGACGACGCTGACCGGGCCGCCGGTGTTGACGACGAAATCGAACAGCCGAAGCATCTTGTCGAGGACGAGCAGCATCGCCGCGAGGATCAGGGTGCCGATCAGCGGGATAGCGATGGACTTGGCCAGATAGCGGTCGATGAGCGTCAGCGGGCGCAAATTTCGTCGTTCCTACACCATCATTTGGCCGCAAAGCGGGCCGAGATCGGCAACCGGGCCAGTGCCGGTCATGAACGGCACGGACCTGTTACGAATGTCCTTAGCGAACCGGTCGGTAAAAGCATGTCGAAAACGCAGCTGCAGCTGATTGAAGCCGACGGGGGCGACTGCCCGGGCGTCGCGCTTGAATCGTGCCTGTTGCACCGGCACCGGCCCCGCGTCGCCTTGCTGTCCAATCCGCGGTCGACCGGGAACCTTGCCCAGCTGTCGCGGATCCGCACCTATTGCGCCGACCATCCCGACATCTTCCACTACGAGGTCGAGCACGTCGACCAGATCGGCGATGCGCTTCGGTCGATCGCCCAGGTGCGCCCCAAGATGCTGGTCATCAACGGCGGCGACGGCACCGTCCAGGCGGCGCTCACCGAAATCCACAATGGCGGCCATTTCGGCGACACGCCGCCACCGATGGCGGTCCTCGCCGGCGGCAAGACCAACCTCATCGCCATCGACCTCGGGGTCCACGGCGACCCGATCGACGTGCTCGAGCGGCTGGTCGAGCTCGCGCAGGGCGACTTGTCCGACTATCTCGTCCCGCGCGAGCTGATCTCGCTCCGGAAGGATGGCACCGAGCGGCCGGTCATCGGCATGTTCCTCGGCGGCGCCGGGCTGGCCGACACGATGCTCTATTGCCGCGACAAGATTTACCCGCTCGGCCTTCCCAACGCGATCAGCCATGTGCTGACGGCAATCGCCGTCCTGCTGCGCTTGCTGTTCGGGCTTCGCGCCGATTTCCTGCCGCCCAGGGCAGCGCCGCTGCACGTGTCGACCGGCAGCGCCCAGGCCCTCACCGGCCGCTTCACGTTGCTGATCGTCACCACGCTCGAGAAGCTGCTTCTGTCGGGCGAGATGGGCGGCGAGGGGCGCGGTCCGCTCAAGCTGGTGGCGATCGAGGAGCGGCCGTGGTCGGTGGTTCGCGCACTGCTCACCGGAATCACCGGCGGGTACCGGGGCCGCAAGATGCGCGGCATCCATTTCCGCGAAGTCGACGAGATTACGATCGAGGGCGACAGCTCGAACATCATCCTCGACGGCGAGACCTTCCACGCCGAAATCGGCAAGCCGATCCGGCTTCGGCCGACTCAGCCGCTGTCGTTCGTCCGCCTCGCCGCGTAAAAGCCAGCCATGCCCGGCCTCAAACAGCTCGTCGCCGAGGAGCTGAGCGCGCCCGTCGACGCGCGCGTGACCGCGCTCGCCCAGGCGATCGCGGCAAGCCACGGCGAGGCATCGCGGGCCGTGCTGTTCTACGGGTCCTGTCTTCGCCTCGCCCGGCTCGACGGGCTGATGCTCGATTTCTACCTGATCGTGTCCGACTATTCGTCGGCCTATTCGAAGCGCTGGCTGTCGACCGCCAACCGGCTGCTTCCCCCCAATGTCTTCTATTTCGAGAATGACGGCCTGGCCGCCAAATATGCGGTCCTGAGCGAAGCGGATTTCGAGCGCGAGTGCCGGCCAGACGCGCGCAGCACCTCGGTGGTTGCCCGCTTCGCCCAGCCGTCGCGATTGGTGTGGAGCTCGGACAGGCAAGCGCACAAGCAGATCGTCGATTCGGTCAGCCGCTGCGCGCCGACGCTGCTGTCGTGGACCGCGCCGATGATGCCCAAGGGGGCTCCGGCTCTCGACCTGTGGAAGCGCGCCTTCCAACTGACGTTCGCCGCCGAGCTCAGGGCCGAGCGCGGCGACCGATCGGCGGCCATCGTCGATGCCGACGAGAAGCGCTACCAGCAGTTCGGAGCCGCCGCCCTCGCCGGCAGCGTCCAGGGCAACCGGCGCAAGCGCGGCCGTTGGTGGAAGCGGATGCGGCGCAAGGGCAAATTGCTGTCGGTGCTTCGTCTCGCGAAGGCCAGCGCCACCTTTGCCGGCGGCGCCGATTACATCGCCTGGAAGATCAACCGTCACGCGGGAACAAAGATCGAGCTTAAGTCCTGGCAGCGGCGCTGGCCGCTGCTCGCCGGCCTTACCTTGCTGCCGCGGCTCCTGAGGTCCGGCGCGGTTCGCTAGGCTGCGACAAAGCGGTGGCGACCGCCGCTGCCAGCGCGCCGACGGTGAACGGCTTTCGAAGCAGCTCGTAACCGATCAGGTTTTCGCTATCGCCTTCGCCGACATAGCCGGTGACGAACAGCACCGCAAAGTCGCCGCGCTTGGCCTTCAGGTTGCGGATCAGCTCCGGTCCGGTCATTTCCGGCATGATGACGTCGCTGATGACGAGGTCGAACTTCTGCTCGTCGAACGCCTTGATCGCCTCCTCGCCGCTGGCGCAGGCGACCGGGTCGTAATCGAGGTCCTGGAGCGCTTCGACGGTCGAGGTGCGGACCCGCGGATCGTCCTCGACGACCAGGATCCGGGCGCCCGGGACTCGCTCGTCTTCGCTCATCCGGGTCGCGGCCGAATGCAGCCGGATCGGTGCCTTGGCGGCACTTCGCGGCAGATAGATCGATACGGTCGTGCCTTTGCCGACCTCGCTTTCAATTCCGACCTCGCCGCCGGACTGGTGGGCGAAGCCGAAGATCTGGCTGAGGCCAAGGCCGGTGCCCTTGCCGACCGGCTTGGTGGTGAAGAACGGCTCGAAGGCGCGCTCCTTGACCTCCGGTTCCATTCCGCAGCCGGTGTCGGTCACCGCGATCCGGACATATTCGCCAGGGCGGATGTCGCCGACCTCATTGGCGGCGACCTTGATGTTGTCGGAGCTGATCCGGAGCCGGCCGACCCCGTCCATCGCGTCGCGCGCGTTGACCGCCAGGTTGACGATCGCATTTTCCAGCTGGTGGGGATCGACATAGACCGGCCAGCTGTCGTCGGCGACGTCGACGTCGACCTGGATTCGCTCGCCGAGCGTCCGGTCGAGCAGGTCGGACATGCCGCCGACCAGCCCGGCCGGTTCGACCCGTTCGGGGAGCAGCGGCTCGGAGCGGGCGAACGACAGCAGCCGGCGGGTCAGTGCCGCCGCCCGGGTCGCGCCCTCCATCGCATTGTTGAGGTGCGCCATCACCTCGCGGCGCGGCCCGTTGAGCCGCCGCCGGGCGCGGTCGTCGCCGCCGACCACGACCGCCAGCATGTTGTTGAAGTCGTGGGCGATGCCGCCGGTCAGCTGGCCGACCGCCTCCATCTTCTGGACCTGGCGAAGCTGCGCCTCGGCCGCCTGCCGCTCTTCGGCCTCGGCCTTCAGCGCCTGATTGGCTTCCCACAGCTCCTGGGTACGGTCGCGCACCGCTTCCTCGAGCACTTCGGCGCGCTCCGACTCAGTTTCGGCCTGGCGCCGGGCATAAGCGAACTGGCGGATCGCCTGGATCGCGACCAGCCCGAGGAAGATGGCGCCGATCCCGACCAGCACACCGAGCCAGCTCAGATAATCGGTCAGCCGGTCGGC
>CAMPJH010000022.1 GCA_946886845.1 uncultured Sphingomonas sp.
CGCGCTTCCCGTGTATCTGGACGTCTCGCTCCAGGCGTTCGACACCGTGTATCCCGCGGGCGGGTCGCTCAACACATCGGTCGAGGTCGGTACCGACCGCCTGTTCGCCCTCGTCGGCGAACGCTGGGTCGACCTATGCCGGCTGCCCGGCGAAACGCCGGGGGCTTAACGCTTCCGGCGCGACGTCGCCGAGCGGCCAGGGCTTGCCGAGGATCAGCGCAGCGGTCGCCGCCGCCATCATCGGCGAGGTTTGCAGGCCGAACCCGCCCTGCCCGACCAGCCAGAAGAAACCGTTAGCCTCGGCGGCGAACCCGGCGACCGGGGCACGGTCGGGAGCGAAGGTCCGAAGCCCGGCCCATTTATGGACGATCCGCTTGACCTGCATCGTCGTCCGCTGCTCGATGCGGTGCGCCGCCAGCGCGACTTCGTAATCGTCCGGCTGGGCGTCGCACGGGTCGGTCGCCACCTCGTCCATCGGCGAGGCGAACAAGCGGCCCGATTCCGGCGCGAAATAGAGCTCGTCGCCGACGGTCTTGGCGAACGGCCAGCCGATAAGGTCGGACCCGTCGGGCGCATCGAAGGTGATGATCGTCCGCCGCTTCGGCTCGAGCCCGAGCAGCGCGACTCCGGCCATTGCCGCGACCGCATCTCCCCACGCCCCGGCGGCATTGATTAGCACCGGGGCCGAAAAGCGTTCGCCACGCTCGGTGGTGACCTCCCAGGCGCCACCGGCGCGCCCGATGCCGTTGACCCTGGCGCCAGTGGCGAGCCGGCCGCCGTGCTGGCGGAGCTTGCGCGCATAGCCCTGCAAAAGAGCGTGCGGATCGAGCCGGATCCCGTTGCGGTCGGCGATACCCGAAACCGCCCCGCCCTCGCCGACGCGCAGCACCGGGCAGAGATCAAGCATTTCCCGCTCGCCGACTCGCTCAAGCGTCGCAAAAGGGGCGATTTCGGCGTCCAGGGCATCGAGCTCGGCCAGCTCGTCCTCGCGCGCATGAACCAGCACCGGCATTGTCCGGCCCAGCGGTACGTCGGTGAAGCCCTCTGGCGGCTGGTCGAAGAACGGGCGGCTGGCGAGGGTCAGCGCCCTCACCAGCGGGTTGCCAAGCGCATAATGCAGCATGGTCGCGCTTCGCCCGGACGAATGGTAGCCGATCGACTCCTCGCCTTCGACCAACGTGACGTCGGCGTGTTCGCTGAGCGCGGCGGCCGCGGACAGGCCGGCAACCCCGCCGCCAACGATCAGGATGTCCGAATTCGTCGCCGTGGTCAGCCCTTCGCCAGCCTCTCGCTGACGACCTTTCCGTCCTTGGTCAGGCGGATCGCCTGGACGATCTCGTCGTCATCCGGAAGCTCGGGCGCGTTCTTATCCTTGTCCCAGAAAGCGCTGAGGAAATTGTACAAATTGCGCGCGAATAGCGCCGAAGTGTCGGCCGCGAGGCCGCGCGGGAGGTCGCTCGCGCCGATGACCCTGACGCCATGCTTTTCGACCGTCCGGCCGGCGATCGTTCCTTCGACATTGCCGCCGGCGGCGGCGGCGAGGTCGACGACGACGCTCCCGCGCCGCATCGTCGCCAACTGCTTGTCGCTTATCAGGCGCGGTGCCGGCTTGCCGGGGATCAGCGCGGTGGTGATGACGATGTCCTGCTTAGCGATATGGTCGGACACCAGTGCCGCCTGGGCCTTGCGATACTCGTCCGACATTTCGGTGGCGTAGCCGCCGGCCCCCTCGCCTTCGATTCCGGCCACGGTCTCGACGAAAATCGGCTTGGCGCCCAGCGACTGGATCTGCTCCCGCGTCGCCGAGCGGACGTCGGTGGCGCTAACCTGGGCGCCGAGCCGCTTGGCGGTGGCGATCGCCTGCAGCCCTGCGACTCCGACGCCCATGACGAAAACCTTGGCGGGGCTGATCGTCCCGGCGGCGGTCATCATCATCGGAAAGGCGCGGCCATAGGCGGACGCGGCGTCGATCACCGCTTTATAGCCGGCAAGGTTCGACTGCGACGACAAGATGTCCATCGACTGGGCGCGGGTGATCCGAGGCATCCATTCCATCGCCAGCGCCTCCAGCCCCGCCTTGGCATAGGCGTCGATGGCATCACCGCGGTTGAGCGGATCGAGCGCTCCGACCAGGATCGCGCCTTTGGGCGCATCCTTGAGCGTGTCGGCATCGGGCCCGTTGATGCACAGCATGATTCCGGCGCCGGACAGGGCCTGCTTCCTGGAGCCGATCGTCGCACCGGCTGCCTCGAAATCGGAATCGGCGATCGAAGCGCTGGCCCCCGCACCCTTCTCAATCGCAACTTCGGCGCCGAGCGCGGTGAATTTCTTCACCGTCTCCGGAATCGCGGCGCAACGGGTCTCTCCCGGTGCATTTTCCTTCAGGACTGCGATTTTCACGAGCGCTGCGCGGGCCTAGGCGATGAGCAGCAGGACGATGAAGGCGGTGATCAGCGCAATTACCGCTCCCCATTTGAGCAGCCGAGTAAAGCTCGCATAGTCGTGGACGTGCTTTGCCATCTCTGGAGTGCCGGGATGGGTCAAAATCTGTTCTTCGTCGTCCGCCATGAGTCTTCCCTTTGGCTTCGTGTGGTGGCGTGCATAACAAGCCGCTGGCGCGCGCCCAAGAGCGAATGCGCCGCCTTAAGCCCGCCTTTACCCCTTGCGAGTAGAGGCAGAGGGCGAGGTGCACCATGCCCAACGAGCCGATCCGATCGCTGCTTCTGATCGACGCCGATCCCGCGGAGCGGCGGCGTATCGCCGCGATTGCGTCGCGAGCCGGCTGGACCGTGGTTGGTGCCGACGGGTTGGAAACCGCCATCGCTTTGCTTCGCGGCCCCTATGGGCCGGAAGTGCGCGTCGCGCTGCTCGGCAATTGGGACCCGGACGCGGCGGGGGCGCTGATCGACTCGCTTCGTGCCTGCCATCCGGGCCTGCCGGTGCTGGTCGTCGCCGACACCGATTCTCTGCCGATGGCGGCGGATGCAATCCGCGCCGGGGCGACCGACTTCCTCGGCCGGCCGGTCGCGCCCGAACGGCTGCTCGAGGCGCTTGCCGCCGCCGCCGACCGCCGCCGGCCGACCGGCGAGCTCACGCCGGTAGCCGAGAAGCTGGCGCCGGCCCTGTCGCTCGACCAACTAGTTGGCGCCACGCCGGAATTCCGGTCCTCGCTGGCGGTTGCGGCAAAGGCGGCCCGTAACCGGCTTCCGATCCTGATCGTCGGCGAGCCCGGAACCGGCAAGGAAACCTTTGCCCGGGCGATTCACTCGGCAAGCCTGCGGTCGCGCTCGCCGCTGATTGCCTTCGGCTGCAAGAGCGTCGCGGCGAACGTCGTCGACAGCGAGCTGTTTGGGCACGAGGCCGGCGCCTTCCCCGGGGCCTTCTCCGCCAAGGACGGCATGCTGCTGCAGGCCAGCGGTGGGACGCTGCTTCTCGACGACGTCACCGCCCTTCCGGCGAACACCCAGGAAGCTCTCGACCGGACGCTCGCCACCGGCGAGGTCCGTCCGCTGGGCTGCAACGGCAGCCATTCGATCGACGTCCGCCTGATCGCGACCTCGAGCCGACCGTTGTCCGACGAATTCAACCCGCTGCTGCGCGAGCGGCTGGAAAATACGATCGTCATGCTTGCCCCGCTCAGGGAGCGGAGCAGCGATATTCCCGCCCTCGCCCGTCACTTGCTCGCCCGGTTCGCCGAGCAGCAGCTGATCAAGCCGCTGACCATCGACAATGGCGCGCTGACGGTGCTGATGCGCTACGGCTGGCCGGGCAACGTCCGCCAGCTGGCGAGCGTGCTGCTCCGCGCCGGGCTGCAACGCGACGGCGGGTCGCTGACGGTCGAGGATTTCCCGCATATCGCCACGCAGTCGCGCTTCTCGGCGCGGGCGAGCGACGTCGTTCCGAGGATGACCCAACATTCGACCGACGCGGCCGTCAACGGCGTCGGCGCGGTCACCATCTTCGACGACGACGGCCACATCCGCCCGCTCGACGAGATCGAGGCCGACCTGATCCGGCTGGCGATCGGCCATTATCGCGGCCGCATGACCGAGGTCGCCAAGCGCCTCGGCATCGGCCGCTCGACGCTTTACCGGAAGCTTAGCGACATCGGCATCGACACGGCGGCCTAGCCGCGCGGCGTCAGCGCCTGGTCGCGCAGGCCGCGCCAGACCTTCAGCGCCTGAACAGTCTCGGGAATGTCATGGACCCGAACGATCTGCGCGCCCTGCTCGACTGCCTTCAGAGCGAAAGCGATGCTCCCGCCGAGCCGCTGGTCGGCAGGCGCTTCGTTCGACAGTGCGCCGATCGTCCGCTTGCGGCTGGCGCCGACGACAATCGGGCAGCCCAGCGAATGGAACAGCGCAAGGTTGTTCATCAGCTCGAGATTGTGGGCGACGGTCTTGCCGAAGCCGAAACCGATATCGACCAGGATCCGGGAGCGGTCGATGCCGGCGGCTTCTGCGGCGGCGATCCGCTCCTCGAGCCACAGATAGACCTCGACGACCACATCGCCGTAGCGCGGGCTGTCCTGCATGGTTTCCGGGCTGCCCTGGTGATGCATCAGCACCACCGGGACGCCGGCCGCCGCGATTGCCTCCGCGGAGCGCGGATCGAAAGTCAGCGCCGACACGTCGTTGATCATCCGCGCCCCGGCGGCGACCGCCGCCGTCATGACGTCAGCCTTGCGGGTATCGACCGAGACCGCCGCACCGCTCGCCGCGAGCTGCCGGATAATCGGCACGACCCGCTCGATCTCGTCGCCCTCCCACACCGGGGTTGCTCCCGGCCTGGTCGATTCGCCGCCGACGTCGATGATTGCCGCGCCTTGCTCGCTCATCCGCGCGCCGGCGGCCGCGGCCTCGGCGGAATCGGCGAATTGCCCGCCGTCGGAGAAACTGTCGGGGGTGGCGTTGACGATCCCCATCACCTGCGGCTGGTCGAGGCGGATGGTGCGCTCGCCAAGCGCGAGTGGCGCTCTTGAGCCCGTCAGGCGCTCCCAGAGCGCTGAGAGTTCTTCATTGAAACGTTTCTCAATATCCTGAACTGCAACGAGTTCGGTCGTCGAGCGCTTGTTCGCATCGATGCCAATCAGCTCGACCGCCGAGAACCATGTCAGACCGCCGGCGAGGCGGGCGACCTTGCCATCATGGCCGAACGGGGAATCGACGAAGCCGGTCGGGCGGATGAGCGTAGGCATCGCCCCGCTATAGCGCGGAGAGGTGCCGCTGGCGCAAGCTGTCGAGCGGCTGCAGCGCCGCTCCTTCCTCGACATGCCAGAAGGTCCAGCCGTTGCACGACGGCGCGCCTTGGAGCGCGGCTCCAACCTTGTGGATCGAGCCCGAATGAGCGCCGCATTCAATCGAGCCGTCGGCACGCACCCGCGCCGACCATCGCTTTTTCGAATCGACCAGCATCGTTCCCGCTACGCACAGTCCCCTCTCGACCAGCAGCCCGAACGCCACCCGCGGCGCCGATCGTTTCTCGGCCATCATCTCCATCGCGCTCTCGTCGAGCGGAAGCGTCGAGTCGATCCGCTGGCGGGCGACGTCGACATAGCCGCGCTCGCGCTCGATGCCGATCCAGCGGCGGCCGAGACGGCGAGCGACCGCGCCGGTGGTGCCGGTGCCGAAGAAGGGATCGAGCACGACATCGCCGGGCTTCGTGCAGGCGAGCAGGATCCGGTACAGCAAAGCTTCGGGCTTCTGTGTCGGATGCGCCTTGGCGCCGTCGTCGCCCTTCACCCGCTCCGCGCCGCCGCAAATCGGCAGCACCCAGTCCGAGCGCATCTGAAGATCGTCGTTGAGCGCTTTCATCGCCCGATAATTGAACGTGTAGCGCGCTTTCTCGTCCTTGGCGCACCAGATCAGTGTTTCGTGGGCGTTGGTGAAGCGGGTGCCGCGGAAGTTCGGCATCGGATTCGACTTGCGCCAGACGATGTCGTTGAGAATCCAGAATTCGGCGTCCTGGAGCAGTGCCCCGACCCGGTAAATGTTGTGATAACTGCCGATCACCCAGATGCTGCCGTTGTCCTTGAGGATCCGGCGCGCCTCGGCGAGCCAGTCGCGGGTGAACTCGTCATAGGCGGCGAGGCTGTCGAACTTGTCCCAGGCGTCGTCGACCGCATCGACGCGGCCGCCTTCGGGCCGGAACAGGTCGCCGCCAAGCTGCAGATTGTAGGGCGGGTCGGCGAAAATCATGTCGACCGACTTGTCGGGGAGCCGCGCCATCTCGGCGATGCAATCGCCTTCGAGGATGGTGTCGAGCGGCAGCTTGCGAGCCGGCTTCCGTGCATCCGGGCGAGCGCGGACGCGCGGCTCGGCGATAGGCGTGATGAGGTTCATGCCCGTGATTGCCCCCTGGTTGAGGGCGAAGGTGAGTCAGGCCGGACTCGCGGTCAACCCGCTTCGAGCGCGGCTGCGTAGCAAAATCGCTAGATGGGCGTGATCGGCGGCAGCTTCGCCACAACATGTTGAGTCTGTGTCGCCTGGACGGACTCAACCGCTGGTGGGTGTGGCGCAAAGGACTCGCCTTGCGGCATTTCGATCATCTCCAGCTCCGGCTGGGCATGGCCGAGCTCGATCGCCCGGATCGGGGCGAAGCTGCGCCGATGCAACGGCGTCAGGCCAAGAGCTCGCAAGCCTCGGTAGTGCTCGGGCGTCCCGTAGCCGCGGTTGGTCTCCCAGCCATAGCCCGGATATTCGGACGCCCATTCGGCCATCATCCGGTCGCGGGTGACCTTGGCGATAATCGAGGCGGCGGCGATCGACCGGCACTTGGCGTCACCGTTGACGACCGCCTTCGATGGCCGCTGCCAGCGCGGGGTCGCATTGCCGTCGACCAGCACCCAGGCCGGCTCGATCCCAAGCGCCTCGACCGCCCGGGTCATCGCCAGCATTCGCGCCCAATAGATGTTGATCGTGTCGATTTCCTCGACGCTGGCAACGCCGACGCCCCAGGCGGCGACCTTGACCAGCTTGGCGTAGAGCGCCTCGCGGGTTTCGAGCGGCAGGTTCTTCGAATCGTCGATGCCGCGCGGGAATTTGTCGCGGTCGAGGATGATCGCCGCAGCGACCACCGGCCCGGCCAGCGGCGCGCAGCCGGCCTCGTCGACCCCGGCGAGCGGCTCGGGATAACCGATTTCGAGCTTGAAGCACGGGCGGCGGGCCATCGAGTCGCAAGCCTATGGGCGGATTGGCGCCGCCTCCAGTAGGTGCATGAAATTTTTGTGGATTAGTCGATCCGCCAGGGCGGGAAACGGCGGGCTTCGCCGGCATGATAGAGGAAGATGATGTTGCCGGACGGGTCGCGCAGCCGGGCCTCGCGCCACATCCACGGCTGGTTCCTCGGGCCATGCTCGAACGGAATGCCGCTGCGTGCGAGTTGCTCGACCCGCTCGTCGAGATCGTCGCATTCGAGATAGACGGCGGTGGTTGGCGAAATCGTTTCTTCCGGATCGATTTGCACCGACAGGGTCGCGCCGCCCGCCGCCTCGAAGCGCGCGTAGCCATTCTCCGGGCTGTCGACGACCTGCCTGAGGCCAATAGCCCGGTAGAACTCGACCGATTTGCGATAGTCGGTGCCGGTTAGGGTCACCTGGTTTAGGCGCGGCCCGGCGCCGACGTCGAGCCGGACCCGGCCCTGGCCGATCGGCCCTGCCCCCTGCCCCAGTCCCGGCGCGTCGAGCAAGGCGATCCGCACGAAGTTGCGAGCGCGAGCGACGGCGTCGGCCAGCGAATTCCCCTCGGCAAGGAATAGGGCGATCGCGCTCGCCAGGGTGCAGCCAGTGCCGTGGGTGCTGGTGGTGGCGATCCTCTGGCCCTGCCAGCTGGTCATATTGTCGGTCTCGATCAGCGCGTCGGCGAGCGCCTCGCCCTCGTCATGCCCACCCTTGATCAGCACGGCGCAGCCATGCTCGCCGACCAAATGGAGTGCGGCGGCGACCGGATCTTCCTCGTCGGTCAGGGCCTTGAGCTCGGGCAGGTTGGGCGTGGCGATGGTGGCGATCTTCATCAGCTTGCCGAACGCCGCGACCGTCGCTTCGTCGGCAAGCACCGAGCCGCTGGTCGCGATCATTACCGGATCGAACACGATCGGCAGGTCGGGCTGCTCGGCCTTCAGCTGCTCGAGGCGCTCCGCCACCTGGCCGGCGGTGAAGGCGCTGCCGATCATGCCGATCTTCACCGCATCGACGCCGATGTCGGACACGACCGAGTCGATCTGCGCCAGCACCGTTTCGGCCGGCACCGTATGGACGGCGTCGACTCCAAGCGTGTTCTGGGCGGTGATTGCGGTGATAGCGGTCATCGCATGGCCGCCGAGCATCGTCACGGTCTTCAGGTCGCCCTGAATCCCCGCGCCTCCGCCGGAATCGGAGCCGGCGATGATCAGGATTCGCGCCGTCGGCGTCACTTTATTCGCCTTCGACCCGATCCCGCGAGCGAAGTTGTCCATGTGCACAAGGCCGCTCTTGCGCTCCCAATTGCGAAGAAAGCGTTCACGCCACCGCTTGGACCGCCTCACAAATGTCGTCGACGACCTTTTGCACCAACGCCGGGTCGTCGCCTTCCGCCATCACCCGGATCAGCGGTTCGGTGCCGGACTTGCGGATCAGCAGACGCCCTTTGCCCTCCAGCTCGCGCTCGGCGGCGGCGATGCTTCTTTTGACTTTCGCATTTTCCAGTGGTTTTCCACCGTTGAAGCAGACGTTCTTGAGAAGCTGCGGCAACGGCTCGAACTGGCGAAGGACCTGGCTCGCCGGCTTGCCGCTGGCGACCAGCGCGGCGAGCACCTGAAGCGCGGCGACGAGACCGTCGCCGGTGGTCGAATAATCGGACAGGATGATGTGGCCGGACTGCTCGCCGCCGACATTGCAGCCGCGCGCCCGCATTTCCTCCAGTACATAGCGGTCGCCGACCTGCGTGCGGACCAGCGCGATCCCGGCTTCCTCGAGGCGCCGCTCGAGCCCAAGGTTCGACATGACGGTGGCAACGACATCGCCCTTGAGCTGCTCGCGGTTGCGCCGGTCGAGAGCGATCAGCGCCATCATCTGGTCGCCGTCGACCGGCTCGCCCTTCTCGTCGACGATGACGATCCGGTCGGCGTCGCCGTCCAGCGCGAGCCCGATATCGGCGCCTTCGGCGATGACGCGCTCGCGGATGGCTTGGGGATGGGTCGACCCGCACCCGTCGTTGATGTTGAGCCCGTTCGGAGAGACCCCGATCGTTACGACCTCCGCACCGAGCTCCCAGAGCGCGTCCGGAGCGACCTGGTAGGCGGCGCCGTTGGCGCAATCGAGCACGACCTTGAGGCCGTCGAGCCGCAAATGCTCGGGAAATGTCGACTTGGCGTGGTGAACGTAGCGGCCGCGGGCGTCATCGATGCGCTTGGCCCGGCCGATCAGCTCGGGAGGGGCCAGCTTCGGCGGCTGCTCGAGCCGCTTCTCGATCGCCCGCTCGACCGAATCGCTGAGCTTGTAGCCGTCGGGGCCGAACAGCTTGATGCCGTTGTCGGCGAACGGGTTGTGCGAGGCGGAGATCATCACGCCGAGATCGGCGCGCATCGAAGTCGTCAGCATCGCCACCGCCGGGGTCGGCATCGGCCCCAGCAGGACGACGTCCATGCCGACGCTGGTGAAGCCGGCGACCAGCGCCGATTCCATCATGTAACCGGACAACCGCGTGTCCTTGCCTATCACCACCCGGTGGCGGTGGTCGCCGCGAAGGAAATGCGTGCCCGCCGCCTGGCCGACTCGAAGCGCCGTCTGGGCGGTCATCGGCTCGGCGTTGGTCAGCCCGCGTATGCCGTCGGTGCCGAAGAAATTGCGTGTCATTGGCCGCACCTTAGCGCGGTTAGCCGATCCAGCGCCAGAAGCCTGCCGGTCCCGGGTGTGCCCAGGTCGCAAGGAAGAACAGCAATGTGCCGCCGATCAAGGCGATCGCGCCGGGATTTGCGCCTCCGCGGCCGAATGGAATGAACGCCGTCTGCAGGGCCCATTCGTGGAAGCGTTCCCCCATCAGCTTGCGCTTCTTGGCGTCCTGCCCGACCGACCCTCCGAGCGCGAGGAGCAGGATGGCGCCGTCGAGGATCAGCGCCTTGGGAGTCGCCACGACAGCCGCATGGACAATCGCCCAGCTGGCGAATCCCCACATCATCGGGTGCCGGGTGATCGCAAAAACTCCAACCGGAGCCCTGCCGCGCTTGAGTCTGGCGCCCGGCAACGCCGGGTTGCGGACGAACGAGCCGACGAACAGGATCGACCCGAACCACATCAGCAGGCTGGCGGCTACCCATACCGCATCTCCGGCAACCCACAGCGGCGCCTGCCGGCCGATTCCATGATAGACCCACAGCATCGCCCCGAAGGTGACGAGCGCGACCACCGAATAGATGCCGCGGAACGGACCTTCACCGACTGCCCGGACGAGCGGCGCCCTGAGCGGATGCGACAGCAGGAAGTGGGAACCGACGAAGGCCGCCGCCGCTAGCGCGAGGCAGGCGAGCCCGGTCAATGCCGGTACGCCTCCGGCAGCTCGCGCCGCGGCAGGTGGCGATAGCGATCGCGAAGCCTGCTCTGGTGGTTGGTGAGCGGTTGTTCGACCCCGTCGATGAACACCGCTTCGGCGGCGCTGCGCGGATCGAGCGGGTCGCCCGACCAAATGACGACGTCAGCGCGGCGGCCGGGGGCAAGGCTGCCGAAGTCGCCGCCCATACCGATCGCCTCGGCCGGCCCCGATGTGATTGCAGCAAGCGCTTCGCCCCAGCTTAACCCGGTCGCGCCGGGGATCTTGGTCAAAGCGACCAAGTTGCCGGCATATTGCCGCTCGCGGAAGACGTTGCGGGTTTCGTCGTCGTTGATCGTCCCGATCGACACCCGGACTCCGGCGGCGCGCATCCGGCCGACGTTCGATTGGGTCGCGGCCAGCTGCTCGAAGCTGGCCGGCACGTCGTTGACCGCCGAGGCGATCACCGGAATTCCGGAGGCGGCGATCCGATCCGCGACTAGCCAGCCTTCGCTGGCGCCGACGATGACGATCCGAAGCGACCGGAACTCGCGCTTGAGGTCGATGACCTGGAGGATGTCGCTGGCCCGCTCGACATGGACGAGCAGGTGTTGGCGGCCCTGGAGGACCGGCACCAGCGCCGCCGCGTCGAACCGGGTCAGGAGCACGTCCTCGCTTCGCCGCGCTCCGGGCCCGAGAATGCGGGCTTCATTGGGGTCGCGAACCACCGGCTCGAGCCGCTCGTCGGGCTCGCCGGTCCGGGCCGAGCGGACGGGATCGGCAAAGCGCCGAAGCTCGGCCGCCTCGCGCAGGGCGTTGCGGAAGAGAATGTGCGCCGATGGGCGCGAGCCGCCGGCATCGTCCGCGCCGGTTTCGCCGAGCTCGACGAACTGGAAGGCGCGAGCCCGGGTCACCGGGTTCATGTCGGCGCCGGTGCCGACCACCGCGCCCTGCCCGGCGAATATGCTTCGCGCGGTCGACGGCGCAACCAGAGCCCGGGTCACGCCGTCGGCCCGGTTGACGGCGATCGGCGTGTAAAGCGGGTTGATGGCGGGTGTGACGTCGATGGCGGCGCTGAACGGGCCATTGGCGGCGCTGGTGTCGTCGGCGCCGCGGTCGCCGAGATCGATTTCGGCAAGCCCGAGACGCGAGAAGCCGGCGACGATCCCCGGGGTCACCCATTTGCCATTGGCATCGACGATCCGGGCGTCCGCCGGAATCCGGGCGCCAGGCCCGGCGGCGACGACTCGGCCGTCGCGAATGACGACGGTAGCACCTTGAAAAGGCTCGGAGCCGTCGCCGATCGCGACGATACCGTTGGTGATTGCGATGGTTTCGGCCGCGGCCGGAGCGGTGCCGGCGAGCAGCAAGGCGGCGGCAGCAAGGCGGATCACTTGACGTCTCCTTCGCCGGGCTGGCCAAGCTCGAAATCGCTGACCGGGCGGCGCTTGGGATCATCGGCGTCGTACATCAGCGCGCCGTCGATCCAGACCCGTTCCGGCCGGGCGTAGATGCTGAAGGGGTCGGCGTTCCACAGCACGACGTCGGCCATCTTTCCTGGCATGAGGCTGCCGGTCTTGTCGAAGACGCCGAGTGCCCGGGCCGGATTGGCCGAGAGCCAGGTCCAGGCGAGGGCTTCGGATAGATTGGGGACTCCCGCCCGCTGACCGTCGGCAAGCGCCTTGGCCGCCTCCTGGTTCAGCCGCTGGATGCCGTTGGGATCATCGGAATGGACGATCGCGCAGGCGCCGGCGTTGTGGACGAACGGGATGTTCTCCTTGATCCCGTCATAGGCTTCCATCTTGAAGCCGTACCAATCGGCCCACATCGCCGCGCAGGTGCCGTTGGCGGCGAGCAGGTCGGCGACCTTGTAGGCTTCGACGGCGTGATGGAAGGCGGTGATCTTGTAGCCGAACTCTTTCGACAGATCGATCATCGTCGCCATTTCGTCGGCCCGGTAGCAATGGTTGTGGACGAGGATCTTGCCGGCCAGCACGTCCTTCAATGTGTCCATCGCCAGGTCGCGCTCCGGCATTTCGCCGCCGTTGGCGGAATATTTGTCCCATTTGCGCTTGTACGCCTGGGCCTTGATCCAGGTCTGTCGGGTGAGCGCGATATTGCCCATCCGGGTCTGCGGCATATTGCCCTTCGAGCCGTAGACGCGCTTGGGATTCTCGCCGCAGGCCATCTTCAGTCCGTACGGGGCACCCGGGAATTTCATCCCCTGCGCGGTCCGCGCCGGGACGTTCTTGAGCGTCACCGAGCGGCCGCCGAACAGATTGGCCGAACCGGGCAGGATCTGCAGAGTCGTCACGCCGCCATTGATCAGAGCGCGCGAGAATCCCGGGTCCTGCGGCCAGACGCTGTGCTCGGCCCAGACTTCCGGCCGCGCCGGGCTGGTCGCCTCATTGCCGTCGGAATGCGATTCGGTGCCGGGCGACGGATAGTCGCCGAGATGGCTGTGGACGTCGATGATGCCCGGAGTGACGAACTTGCCGCTGCCGTCGACCACCAGCGCCCCTTCCGGCACCGCCAGGTCCGGCCCGCCGATCGCCTGGATGGCGCCGTCGGCAAGGACGATCGTGCCGCCGTCGATCCGGCCGCCTTCGCCGTCGAAGATGGTGGCGCCGCGAATGACGGTCGGAACGCCGGGATAAGGCGCATAGGTCGATGGATAGGGATCCTCGTTGATCTGGATCGCTGCCGCGCCCTTTTTAGGCGGGCTGAGCGCCGCGCAGCCGCCAAGAGCGAACAGCGCGAGCGTAGCCCCCGCAATGCCCCCCTTGCGCATTAGGCCTTCTCGGGTCCCGGCGTCGTTTCGTCCTGCGGCCGCATTCCGGGCGCGGCGGGTTCGGCCAGCTCCGCGCGTCCGGCCAGCCGGTCGGCGTCGCTAAGCGTGTCGAGATGCATCCAGCGCTTGACGATCGGCGACAGCGCAAGAACGACCGCGCCGATGCCAACCGTCCACCAGCCGATGGTGGTGTAGACGGACAGCGTCAGATCCTTCGTCATTTCGCCCTCGTGGCCGCCGGTTGCTTCGCCGATCTTGCCGGCGACGAAATTGCCGACTGCGGTCATGTAGAACCAGGCGCCCATGATCAGGCTCGCCATATACGCCGGCGCCAGCCGGTTCATCGCGCTCAGCCCCACCGGCGACAGACACAGCTCGCCGGTTGTGTGCAGCAAGTAGAGCAGGAACACGAAGAGGACGGCGGTCTTGGCTTCGGCGCCGACCGGGAACGCGTTCGCGCCCCAGACGAAGACGAGGAAGCCGGCGCCGACCTGGAACAAGGCCAGCGCGAACTTGGCCGGAGCGGAAGGCTCCAGGTTGCGCTTTCCGAGCAGCGTCCATAGCGCCGTGAACAAGGGCGCGAGGATGATGATGTAGATCGGATTAATCGACTGGAAGATCGGCGCCGGCACGCCGCCGCGCTCGACATAGCGGTCGGTGTACAGGTTGATGCTTCCCCCGGCCTGCTCGAACAGGCCCCAGAAGACCGGGTTGAGGGCGATCAGGAAAAGGATTGCGAAAATGCGCTCGCGCGGCTGCTTGTCCAGCTTGAACGCCTCGTAAAGCACGTATCCCAGCAAGCCGATCCCGGAGATGATCAACAGGGTCTGGATGACGTCCTGGTACTGGACCAGCGCCCAGATCACCGCGACGGCGCCGATTCCCACGCCGTACAGCGTCCATTCGGTGCTCTTCGCAAGCGGCGCCGGGGCTTCGCCCGCGCCGCGCAGGGCGGAACGACCGAGCACGAACACGACCAGCCCGGCCAGCATGCCGATTCCGGC
Source organism: uncultured Sphingomonas sp. (assembly GCA_946886845.1). Next base: position 14,295 of record CAMPJH010000022.1, read on the forward strand.
GAGGCCGAAGCCGTAGGACCAGCCGACGGTCACGCCGAGATAGCCGACCAGGATCGTGCCGACCGCGGCGCCGAGGTTAATGCCCATGTAGAAGATCGTGTAGGCCGGATCGCGGCGCTTGTCGGTCAGCGAATAGAGCTGCCCGACCATCACCGAAATGTTGGCCTTCAGGAAGCCGGAGCCGACGATAATGAAGGCGAGCGCCGACCAGAAGACGTTGATCGTCGGATCATCCTGGCCGCCGACTCCTTCCACCGCCATCAGGAAGTGGCCGAACATCAGCAGGATGCCGCCGAACAATACCGCCCGGCGCTGCCCGAGATAGCGATCGGCGAGATAGCCGCCGAGCACCGGCGTGATGTACACCAGGCTGGTGTAGGCGCCGTAAATCAGGTTCGACTTCGAATCGTTGAACAGCCAGTGCTGGGTCAAATAGAAAATCAGCAGCGCGCGCATGCCGTAGTAGGAGAAGCGCTCCCACATTTC